>JBOHTE010000365.1:0-19590 GCA_050733555.1 Gemmatimonadaceae bacterium
GCGCGTTCGCCACGCCGCTGCTCGCCATTCGTACGAGCATTCGCATTTCGGACTCGCTTGAGAGCGGGATTTCACTCTTCATGGCCGAGCTGCGCCGCCTCAAGGCGATCGTGGATGACGCGCGCGCACGGCCGGATGGTCATCCCGTGCTCTACCTGCTCGACGAGATCCTGCATGGCACCAACACGGCCGAACGGCGCATCGCCGCGCGCATCGTCATCGGCCACCTGCTGCGCGCCGGTGCCATCGGCGCCGTCACCACGCACGACCTCTCGCTCGCCAGTGATGAGGATCTCCGTAGCGCCGCGCAGGCCGTGCATTTCACCGAGCACTTCGACCGCGACGCCAGCGGGAGGTCCGTCATGCACTTCGACTACCGGCTCCGCCCCGGACTGGCGACGTCCGTCAATGCGCTCGCGTTGCTGGAAATGGTCGGACTGGGTGATGAACCGGGGCCGCCGCCAGTGCGCTGACCCGCTCTCCCGGGCGACTGCCAATAGGCTGACTTGCTCCCCGCGGGCGTCCGTCGTATCACGAGTCCCTATCGCGCAACGCCCGCGTTTCGTATACAATGACGTTATTCCTCCAGCTCTCGCATGCGTATCCTTTTTCTCGCCTGTTTCGCGCTCGGACTTGCCGTCGGCGTCATCAGCATGATCGTGGGCATCGACCGCGATCGCCGGCACGGCCGATGGATCAAGTATCTGAATCTCCCTACGGCCGGCGCCGTCACCGGCGTGTTCGGCGTCGTGGGTTATCCCCTCGCCAAGTACAGCCACCTCGGGTCGTGGGCCATGATCGGAATCGCCGGTGCAGCGGCAGCGGCCGCCGCAGTGGGCACCCTGGCGCTGATCGCGGGTTGGGCAATGCCAGCGGCGGAGCGCGACGTGGAGGATGAGCGCTACCACTTGCAGGGATACCTCGGACGGGTGTCGCAGGCCATAGAGCCCGGTCAACCCGGCGAGATCACGCACGACTTCGAGGGGCAGCACCATACGGTTCGCGCCTGCAGCCTGGACGATTCGCCCATTGCCGTGGGAGCCGAAGTCGTCATCGATCGGGTGGAAAACGGGGTGGCCTACGTGGAGCTCTGGAGCACGATCGCCCAACAGCTCAAGTTGCCGACCTGACTTTCCCCCTGGCGATCCCTACGGCGCGCCTCTTGCGCTTTGTGAATGCTGTGCCGGTGGTGCGTAGCCCAAGAGGTGCACCATGTCCGATGCGACGTTGTTCGCCATCGTTTTTGTGGCATTTGTCGTTGTGCGTCTCATCGTGGCGACAATGTTCTTCTATTTTGTGCTCCCCGAAGGGGATCGCTGTCCCAACTGTGACGCGCCAACGATACGAGTCCGCTCGAAGGGGTGGAACCTGCTCATGCCCTGGTTCCGGACAAGCTGGTGCTATGACTGCCACTGGGAGGGTCTCCTGCGCCATGGACCCCTCACACCGGAACCGGACGGGATACCCGAGCCGCGTCATGATCACGTGAAGTAGCCGGGTAGCGCATGGTGCTGCAGTTCGTGGCGCGGGACGTGATCGCGACGCCAATGCCCCATGCGCTATCCCTCCCGCTTCCCCCTACGCCTCCCGCACGTACAACTGGCACCACTTGGGCCAGTTCCCGCTCAACTCGAAGAAATCATCGAAGTACGTGAGGCCAAGTCCCTCGAGCTGCTCGGTGAGATCGCCGAATGCATTGGGATCGTGCAGCGGCCCGACGGCAATCAGCTCGCCCTCCACCCGGAATTCGGCCTCGGTGAGATTGTAGCGAGCGTCGAGCCGGGAGCGCGCCAGACCCGCGCGCTCGAACGCGCTCTTGCGGATCAGCATCGTCGGCGCATCGGTGGGAATCGTGAGCGGCATGACAGGAAGGTGTCGTGATGCAGTGAGCTTGTCCACGGCAAGGCACTCTCTCCCAGCGCCTGTCCGTGGTCTGCACGGAAATTGGCCGGCACTGGCCACGACCTGGCGGGATTTCAGGGCGATCCGATCGTCGTGCAAATCCTGTCTTCTATCTGCAGCGGGTGCCGGCGTCCCCCGGATGCCGCGAGCATCGTTACCTTCATCGGATGTCCGCTACTCGCGCTGCATCGCGCACGGAGTTCGACTTCGACGTCATCGTCGTCGGCGCAGGGCACGCCGGCACCGAGGCGGCTGTTGCGGCGGCGCGGGCTGGCGCTCGCGTCGGTCTCATCACGAGTGCGCTCGAGACGATCGGACAGATGTCGTGCAATCCCGCCATTGGCGGCGTCGCCAAGGGAACGGTGGCGCGCGAGGTGGACGCGCTGGGCGGCATCATGGGACGTGCGACCGATTGCGCCACGCTGCAGTTCCGCATGCTCAATCGCGGCAAGGGACCGGCCGTCTGGGCGCCCCGCGCCCAGTGTGACCGCGGACTCTATCGTCGCGCGGTGCGCTCGCTGCTCGAGCAGCACCTGGCGCTGCTTCCGATACAGGGAACCGTCGCGCGGCTTCTGCTCGACGACGGCACCTCCGCGGTGCGCGGCGTGGAGACACTGGAGGGGCGGCGATTCGGTGCGCGCGCCGTCGTGATCACGACCGGGACGTTCCTGCGCGGCCGGATGCACATCGGCACCGACACGCGCATTGCCGGCGGACGGGCGGGCGACGCGCCGGCCATTCATCTCGCCGAACAGTTCGATGCACTGGGACTCGAGCGCGCACGCTTCAAGACCGGCACGCCGCCGCGCATCGATGGCCGATCCGTCAACTTCGCCGTGCTCGAGCGTCAGGAGAGCGAGATCGAGCAATTCGATTTCTCCTGGTCGCACTTCTGGCCGGACTCGCGCGTGTCGCATGGCGTTGCCCGGCATCCGCCACAGATGCCCTGCTGGATCACCTTCGCCGGCCCCGAGGTGAAGGCGATCATCGCCCACAACCTCGAGCGCTCGGCGCTTTATGGTGGCGCCATTGCATCGCGCGGCCCGCGCTACTGTCCGAGCGTCGAGGACAAGATCGTCAAGTTCCCCGACGTCGAGCGCCATCAGCTCTTCCTCGAGCCCGAGGGACGCGATACGGCCGAACTGTACGTGAATGGACTCTCGACGTCGCTGCCGGTGGACGTGCAGGTCGACATGCTGCATGCGGTCCCGGGACTCGAGCAGGCACGCATGACGCGCGCGGGCTACGCCGTGGAGTACGACTACTATCCGCCCACGCAGCTCGATGCGACGCTGCAGTTGCGTGCCCTGCCGGGCGTATTCTTCGCGGGACAGATCAACGGGACGACCGGGTACGAGGAAGCCGCAGGGCAGGGCGTGATCGCCGGCCTCAACGCGGCGCTCGGCGCGCGCGAGCAGCCGGGCGTCGTCCTCGGGCGCGAGAGCTCATACATCGGCGTCCTGGTGGACGATCTCGTGACGCGCGGTGTGGACGAGCCGTATCGGCTCTTCACGTCACGTTCGGAGTTCCGACTGACGGTGCGCCAGGACAACGCGCTGCGCCGCCTGGCGCCCATCGGACTCGCGCTCGATCTGTACAGCGAGTCCGAGCAGGCATCCATCGCGGAGCGGCTGGATGCGGAAGAGCGGGCCGCTTCGCTGGCCCGGGAGACCAGCGTGCGACCGGAGCAGGTCGGGGCGTTGCTCGAACGTGCCGGCAGCCCGCCGCTTCCGCATGCCGTGCGCATCGCCGACGTCGCGCGGCGGCAGGGCGTGATGCTCTCGCAGCTGTTCGAGGCCGCACAGGTCGGAACGGATCTGCCGGTGGATGCGGTGACCACGGCGGAGCTGGAGCTCAAGTACGCGGGCTACTTCGAACGGGAGCGGCTGCAGGCCGCGAAGTTGCGACGCATGGGCGAGTTCGCGCTGGACGGCGCGTTGCCGTATGGCGCGATGCGTTCGTTGTCGTTTGAAGCACGGCAGAAGCTCGCGGCATTGCGTCCGGGTACGCTGGCGCAGGCATCACGCATCCCCGGCGTCAGTCCGAGCGATCTGCAGAATCTCGTCCTGGAGATCGAAAAGCGACGCCGGCTGGCTCACGAGGGCGTGACGCCGTCGGTCGAGTAACCGCGGCGGCGCGCGTGGAAGGGACCCGCGCCGCCACACCCACTCGCGCTGGCACTTCGGCAGCGCGCCAGGGGTACCACCGACCACGCGCGACGGCAGCGATGCCGCGCCGGCGATAATAGTTGCATAGTGATACTAAATAGCAAGGCCTTCACTGCTCTCTGGAGACCACCATGCACATTCGGGTTCTCACCCTCATGGCGCTGCTGCTCGCCGTTCCGCTCGCTGCCCAGCAAACCGCCTCGCCCACGTCGCGCCCCGGACCGCGAGCTGACATCGTCGCGAGCGCGCAGGGCGAAACGAAGGTCACGCCGGACCGGGCGACGATTGACATTGGCGTGCAGACGCGCGCCACGACCGCAACTGCGGCCAGCGCGGAGAACGCCCGGAAGCAACGGGCCGTCATCGACGCCATTCGAGCGCTCGGCGTCGCTGACGCGCAGATCTCGACGGCGAATTACAATGTGTCGCCCGAGCAGGTGTACGAGCCGAACAAGGAGCCGAGGATCACTGGCTACACCGTGTCGAACTCCGTGCGCGTGGACGTTCACAAGATCGATCAACTCGGCGCGATCATCGACGCCGCGCTCGCGAAAGGCGCCAACAACATCAACTCGCTCAATTTCTATTCGTCGAACGAGAGCGACGCGCGACGCACCGCGCTCGCCGCAGCCATCGCGAGCGCGCGCGGCGACGCACAGGCCATGGCCCAGGCCGCAGGTGGCACGCTGGGTGACCTGATCGAAGCCAGTTCGTCCCCGACCTACACCCCACAGCCCCCCATTCCGTTTCGCGCCATGGCAATGGGCAAGGCCGAGTCCACTCCAATCAGCCCTGGCGAGCAGACGCTGACGGTAATGGTGACGACGCGCTGGCACTTCATTTCAGGGATTAAGTAGGCTTGTTTTGGCGCCATGCTGGCTTTATACAGTAGCGTAAAATGACGAGATTGCCCGCGATGGCATGGCGTGACGAGATGCTGGAAGCTCACGAGGAAGGCTGAGTAGCGGAGTAGAATGTTTCACGTGAAACAATCGCGAGTTTGGCTGCCCGACTGCCGAGTCCATTGTTTCACGTGAAACATCAATCTCGGAGAGCCAGCGACAAGGAACCAGCCGGCAGCGACTAGCGACCGGCGATCAGCTTCTATAAACTCAACGCACCTTTCCTGTCCCTCCTCTTCATCCCCCCGAGCGATTCCACGTGGTCAGGGTCATCGCCATAGCAAACCAGAAGGGCGGTGTTGGTAAGACGACCACCGCTGTCAATCTCGCTGCCAGCCTGGCTGTCGCGGAACGCCGAACGTTGCTCATTGACGGCGACCCTCAGGGCAACGCGACGAGCGGTGTTGGAATCGATGGCCGGACATTGGAGCGCACGGTCTATGACGCGCTCATTGGAAATGCGGCGCTTGCGGATGTCATCATGCGCGGCGTTCAGTTCACGCGCCTGGACTTGGCTCCAGCTACGCCTGACCTCGCCGGCGCGGAGATCGAGCTGATCGAACATGATCGCCGGCAGCTTGCGATGCGTGATACGATAGCACCGATCCGCGATCGGTACGACATCGTGCTCATTGACTGTCCGCCGTCTCTCGGTCTCATCACCATCAACATGCTCGCTGCCGCCGACGCGATTCTTATCCCGGTGCAGTGCGAGTACTACGCGCTCGAGGGGCTGTCCCAGCTCCTCAATACGGTGCACATGATCCAGCGCAGTGTGAATCCGGCGCTCGCGATCGATGGCGTTCTGCTCACGATGTACGATGCGCGCCTCAATCTTTCGCGACAGGTCGCCGCGGACGCGCGCGAGTACTTCGGACCAAAAGTCTTCAACGCCGTTGTACCCCGAAACGTCCGTCTAGCCGAAGCGCCGAGCTTCGGCAAACCGATCATCCTTTACGACGTGTCGTCGGCGGGTGCGCAAGCCTACATGCACGTCGCGCGAGAGCTGCTCGAACGCCTCGAGCGCTCCAGTGACGTTGAGGTCACAACGCTCGTCCACTCGGAGCCCCCGCATGATGCGTAACGGCCTTCGGATGCCCTTGCCTTGTGGTATTTTTGCACACGTTTCCACAATACGTCTCCCGAGCGATGCCCACTGACAAGCCACGCCGGCTTGGCCGCGGGCTCGAAGCACTGCTCGCGACCAGGTCGACACCAGTCGAACAGGCCGCTGGCGAAGCCGGAGCGGCGCCCGCACAGGAATCGGTTCGGCGGATCCCGATCGCACAGATCCGTCCCAATCCATACCAGCCCCGGAAGGAGTTTCGCTCGGAAGAGCTCGCGGAGCTCGAGTCGAGTCTCAAGGAGAGCGGGCTGCTGCAGCCGATATCGGTTCGCCCGGTTCCACATGGATCCGGCTACGAACTCATAGCCGGAGAACGCCGCCTCCGCGCAGCCACTCGACTTGGCTGGAAAGACATTCCCGCTGTGGTACGCGATATCGAGGACCGCGCACTGTTGACCCTGGCGCTCGTCGAGAATTTGCAGCGCGCTGATCTCAATCCCATGGAAGAGGCCAACGGTTATCAGCGGCTGCAGACGGAGTTCTCGCTTACGCAGCAGCAGGTGGCCGGGGTTGTGGGAAAGGAACGGTCAACAATAGCTAACATATTGCGTTTGTTGAACTTACCAGTTTCCGTGCAGCAACTGGTGCAGAATGGCGAGCTTACGCTGGGGCATGCGCGCGCCCTGCTCACGCTGGGCGACGAGCACGTGATCGTTACGATGGCACAAGACATCGTCGGGAAGGGGTTGTCCGTGCGCGATGTGGAGCAGCGGGTTCGCGTCCAAGTACCCGCCGCAGAAAAACGACGCAAGGCGTCCACGGAAGCCGCGAGCAAGGGATCAGCCGAGACCAAACGCATAGCCGACGAGCTGCGACGCTACCTCCAGACGGATGTCTCCATTTCGGTGATGGCCAAAGACCGCGGCAATATCCAGATCGCCTTCTACTCGAGCGAGGATCTCGAGCGGCTCCTCGACCTTGTACTCGGCGCGCGCCGCGAGCGACTGTGATGAAGCGATCCGGGAACGCGGCACCCGAGCGCGGCTACGGTAACATCTACACACCGCACGCGGGCTCGATGATCATCCACGTGCAGCGTGAAGGCGGGCTGGCGAACCGCACGTTTGTGCTCTCGCGCCGCCAGGTGCGGTATTTCCGTCGCGGCATGTACGTCGTCGGCAGTCTTCTCACTGTCGTGATACTGAGCTGGCTTTATCTGGCCACTCAGGCCGCGCGCGTCCCACTTCTCACCCAGCGCCTGCAGACCTTTCAGCACGATGCGCGGCGTCTCGACACTCTCCAGACGGCGCTCGATCACCTCGAAGGCCGCTTCCAGCAAGTCCAGACGATGCTTGGAGCGGGTCCAGCACAAGCCGCCGCCGCAAGCAGGGCTGCTGCTAATGTAGATTCTTCTGCCGGCACAGTGCCCGATCACTGGCCCCTTCCTGTCGCAGGCGAACTGCTCGGCAATGGCAACATTCGCGAGGACGCCACCCCCTCGGCGCTCGACATCGCGGTACCCGTTGGCACAGACGTGCGGGCATCGGGATCCGGCGTCGTGGCCGATGTGGCAAATGACGTTGGAGGGGGGAAAGTCGTCAGAGTAACGCATGCGGATGGCTACGTGAGCATTTACTCGAATCTGACCGACGTCCGCGTCATTAAGGGAAGCCGCGTACCCGCGGGAACAGTCATCGGACTCACCGGTGGACCAACCGGCAGTCTCCCTGCACACCTGCGATTCGAAGTTCGCCGTGGTGGTGCCACGGTGAATCCCACCACTCTCATGAAAGAAGGGCCGGCACATGGCGATCTTCAACAGTAAGGACTCCAAGTTCCCGGACGAGCCGAGGGGCACCGCACAGGCGGGCAGCAACGCGCTCTCCATCATCGCGCCAGGTACCAAGATTGACGGCGACATCGAGACCGACGGCGTGATCCGCATCGAGGGCCGCGTCGAGGGCTCCATTCGTGCGGCGCGCCAGGTGCTCGTGGGGCGGCAGGGCTCCGTAACCGGCGACATCACGACACGCGAGGCGGTGATTGGCGGTCGTGTGGAAGGGAGCATCAATGCCGCCGACCGACTCGAGGTGCAGAGCACGTCGATGATTTCGGGTGACATCAACACGCGCGCGATCGCAGTGATCGAAGGCGGCACGATCAACGGAACCGTCCATATCAGCGATGCGCGCGACGCCGATGCTCCTCGGCTGCGTGATTCGGGTGAGCATGGCGCCGAGGACTCCATCCCGCACCTGGCCGCGGCTGGTTGATCCGACAGGGGCATTATTCTTACGCGAGGCGGCGGCCGAGAGAGTATCGGCCGCCGCCTCTCACTTTTCAACAATGTCGTATCCGACTTGGCCCTAATGGGTTATGACTGTTCTGCACAGGATTGTGCGTTCAGTATCCACCGTTATCAACATTATCCCCACCAATGGCAACGATCGCCGACGTCGCGCCGAATCTCGACGCACTGCTGCGCACTGCCGAGATCCCCGACTACGCCAATGCACTGAACGGCGTACAGGTGGAGACCGGTGACGACATCGTGAAAGTCGCCGCCGCCGTCGATGCACGCGAGCGAACTATTCTTGGCGCTGTGGAATCGGGCGCGAACCTGCTGCTCGTGCATCACGGGCTCTTCTGGGGCGGCGTGCAGCCGCTGCGCGGCCCGTATCTGCGCCGCGTTCGCGCGCTGCTCGACGGACGCGTCGCGCTCTACTCGTCGCACCTGCCGCTGGACGCGCACCCCGAGCTCGGCAACAACGCGTTGCTGGCGCGCGCGCTCCAGCTTTCGCCGCAGAGTGGATTTGCCCGGCACAAAACAACCGAAATCGGCGTCATGGGAACCTCGGCGCTATCCACAGCGGAACTGCTCGAGCGCGTGACGGCCTTCGCGGCACAACACGGCGGCGCCGTGCGCAGCAGCAGCAGCGCACCCGGGCGCATCACGCGCGGCTGGGGGATCTGCACCGGAGCCGGCGCGTCCTCCGAGACGCTGCGCGAGGCCGCTGAACGTGGGATCGACACGCTCATCGTGGGCGAAGGACCACACCACACCGTCGTGGACGCCGAGGAGCTGGGGATCGTCGTGATGTATGCGGGCCACTACGCCACCGAGACACTCGGCGTGAGCGCGCTCGCCCAGTACGTCGGCAGAACGTACGACATCCCCTGGACGTTCATTGCGGCGCCCACGGGGCTCTGACCAACCCAGCGGCGCGGCTGGCCGCTTCTGCTGGGGGCCGCCGTGGTACTCGCGAGTCAGCACCCCGTGTACACGCTCGTCCAGCGCACGCGCCACCGACCGCGCGAGTCGCGCTCCAACGTGGCGTAGGCACTCGACTCCGCGCCGTCGCGGAGCAACACGAGCGCCACGCGGCTTGACGACTCATAGCGTACGGCCGCGAGGACTTCCGTGGTCTCGAGCTTTTCCTCGGAGCCCGACGTGCGCTCGTGATACACGGTATGGAACGTCGAATCCTGGTGTGCACTGTCGCGCTCCGCGACGATGAGCGTGTGCTGCTCGAGCGGATTCGCCTCCTGATTGAGCTTCTGGACGACGTCGGCGATCACACCCTGGATTCCCGGTGCAGCGGAGAAGAGATACGCGATACGGACAGCGAAGGGGATACTGCGAAACGTGCGCGACTCCGGCACGGGGAGCGCGCTGGCGAGTCGCGTGATTTCGGCCGCAAGCTCCGCCGAATCAGGGGAGGCGAGGCCTTCAATGGAGTCGAGCGGGACGGGAGAGATGGCGCCACGTACGAAGGCCACGGACCAGTCCGGGGGTGGTGCGCCGTTGGCGGCCTGCTGCACGGTAGCGTGGGGCCATTCGATGCATGCGTCGCCGACCCACGTGGTGCCCGTGAGCGCCGCGATTCGTGCGCTGTCCTCGGCGCCATTCCGGGCCTGGAGTTCCACACGCGCATTCCGAAGGGACTGCAGATCGAAGCGAATCGTGTCGGGAAGTGCACTGTCCACGTACTGCGGGAAAACGACCCACGCGGCTGACGGCGTGTCACCGCGCACGAGCAGCATGGTGCCCGCGGCGGGGTTCCAGGCCGGCGCCGATGCGGGCGCGGAGTCGGGCGGTGCGGGAATGGATTCCGCGGGCGTTGCCGCGGAGACGTTGTGGTGCGGAGTGGAGCGCGGTGCCTTTTCGCATGCACTCGTTGCCGCCGCGGCAACTACGACCGTCGCCATTCCAATGCGCGACGCGTACCACGCCATAGAGTGCATGTGCCAAATCTTCCGCGGCGGTGACCAATGGTCAATGAGGAAGGCTATCGCCGTGACCACGCTGCGTCACGTGTGCGTCGGAGAAGACGAAAGCATGGCAGCGCTGCACGGGTGGCCTCCGGGGCCGCGACGTGGTGGCTTCTGCGGTGGGCTATTCGTGTCGCGGAGGCAGAAACCGCCCGACCAGATCCCAGTGCCACGCGTCCCGTCGCACGCCGGTGCGCGGGTCCTTGAGTGGTTTGTATTGGAGGTATTCCGCCTGGAGTCCCGCCCGGCGCCCATAGGCCAGGAGCTTCTCGCGATCGGTGGAAACCAGGTGCGCCATGCGGCGCCCTTTCCAAGTGTGGCGGTGCAGCCAGAGTCCGCCGTCCATCGCGTACAGCACGCCGTCCAGCCGTTTCTCGAATTCGCGATACGGGGCGGGAGCGCGCGCGTGCGGCGTCACAGCGCGGAGCCCATCAGGCGACGACTACTGGCAGGTGAGCGCCGACTCCTGCGTGGCCGGCGACACGGCCGCAGCCGTCCCCATGTAGATCCCGCACCTGGTGCTCGTGGACGAGTGAGTCGTCGTTGCGGACCATCCTGACCCCGTCGCCTCCGGAATGGCCAGCGTCACGTGGACGGATGGGATGAAATTCAGATTCGTCAGGCTCGAGCTGTACGTGTTGTACGAAAAGAAATAGCCCTCCTCGGCCGTCGCGAGATTGCGGAGGTCGGATTTCATCGCGGCGGTGTACGCTCGTCCCTTCGTGGTTTCGAACTTCGGAACGGCGATCGCGGCAAGCACGCCAATGATCACCACAACGATGAGCAGTTCGATCAACGTAAAGCCGGAACGTCTGAAATGGCGCATACGGAATCCGGGTGCTCGGGAAGGAACCGCGCGGATGTGACGCGGTTCGCACCACTGTGCAAAGCAATGCCGGTGCCGGGCTGTAGTGTCCCATGCAAGTCAAAGTAGATACGCTGCTTAGCCCTTCGGGAACAGACCAGTTCGGTCATTCTGTCCGGTCGAATTGCAATGGGCGTGGCACTCTGCAAGAGCTACTTCGTACAGCCAATGACGTTCTTGACGGTCGCGGGCGGAAGGGGGAGCGCCGACCCGTAGAATACGGCGCAGCTCGCGGGGGATCCCTGGCGGGTGATATGGGCCGACCAGCCGGTGGCGTCGGCCGCCATGATCTGGATGGTGGTGCCGGGGGAATGGGTGACCTTGAGCGCGGTGGTATCCGCGGTATAGCTGTTCTTGCTCCCCCAGTACGCCGCCTGGGCATTGGCGAGGTTCTGGAGATCCGTGACCATGGCCGCCGTGGATCTGCTGCTCCGGTACGCGGTAAAGCGCGGGAGCACAATGGCCACGATGATGGCGACGATGATGATGACGACGACCAGTTCGAGAACCGAGAAGCCGGCGCGGGGCGCGCGAGTCGAGAAGCGAGTCATCCGAGATCGGGGGCGGAGAGTCGTGAGCCAGCGTGTGCGTCAATACTTGGTATCCAGCCAGGTGTCGCCGATGCCGATGTCTACCACCAGTGGCACCGACAGCTGCGTGGCGTGCTCCATTTCCTGCTTCACCAGGGCCGTGATGTCGTCCACTTCGTCGGGCGGTGCCTCGAAGACCAGTTCGTCGTGCACCTGCAGAATCATCTGCGTGCGGGCATCGGCAGCGTGCAGCGCGTGGTGGATGCGAATCATCGCAATCTTGATCAGGTCGGCCGCGGAGCCCTGGATGGGGGAATTCGTGGCCGTGCGTTCGCCGAACTGCCGGATATTGAAGTTCCGGTCCCGCAATTCGGGAATATAGCGCCGGCGCCCGAAGATCGTCTGTACGTACCCGTTGTCGCGCGCGAAGGCGACCATGGAGTCGAGATAGTTCCGCACGCCGCGGAAGCGCTCGAAATACTCATCGATGAACCGCCGGGCTTCGCTCCGATCGATGCGCAGCTGGCGCGAGAGCGAGTTGGCCCCCTGCCCATAGATGGTGGCGAAGTTGATTGTCTTGGCGCGGGCGCGCATGTCGGGCGTGACCGCGTCGAGCGGGACGTTGAAAATGATCGCGGCGGTCTGCCGGTGAATGTCGCCGCCGGCGCGGAACGCTGCCACGAAGGCCTCGTCGCCGGACAGGTGCGCAAGCAGTCGCAGCTCGATCTGGGAATAATCGGCGGCGATGAAGCGCCAGCCCGCCCTGGGAACGAAGCCGCGACGGATGTCGCGGCCCAGCTCGGTCCGGATCGGGATGTTCTGCAGATTCGGATCGCTCGATGACAGGCGTCCCGTCGCGGCCACGGTCTGGTTGAAGGACGTGTGGATGCGATGCGTCTCGGGGTGGATCAGCGCCGGCAGCGCGTCGAGATATGTACTCTCCAGCTTGGCCAGCTCGCGATACTCCATGAGCAGCTCGGGCAGGGCGTGTCCCTGTTCGGCCAGCTCCTGGAGCACGGTCGCATCGGTGGACGGTCCGGTGGCCGTCTTCTTGAGCACGGGGAGCTGGAGCTTGTCGAAGAGAATTTCGCGAAGCTTCGCGTTGGAGTTGATGTTGAATTGCGTCCCCGCTTCGGCGTAGATACGCTGCTCCACCGCGGCGCGCGCGCGCTGGAAGCGCTCCTTGAGCGAGGCGAACCAGTCGGTATTAATGGCGACGCCGATCCACTCCATGTCCGCGAGAACATCCACGAGCGGCAGCTCGATCTCCTGGAAGAGCGACATGAGCGCATAGGACTCGAGCTGCGGGGTGAAGCGCTCGCGAAGTTGAAGCGTCATGTCCGCGTCTTCACACGAATAGTCGCGCGCGGCCTCCACGCCGCACTCGTCGAATCGCATGGCGTGCTTGCCCTTGCCGACCAGTTCGGCGTAGGTCGTCATGCGATGATCGAGAAATTCCAGCGCGAGGAGGTCCAGTCCGTGCGAGCGGCGGCCGGGATCGAGGAGATAGCTCGCGATCATCGTATCGAAGTCGAGGCCGCGGAGCGTCACGCCTTCGCGGCGCAGCACCAGCAGATCGTACTTCGCGTTCTGTCCGGTCTTGCGCACCGTGGGATCCTCGAGGAGCGATCGCAGCGGGGCCATCTCCGGCGAGTCCAGGAGCGGCAGATTGCACACGGGCACGGGAACGTCGGCCGCGGGCACCGTCATGACGTCGGCCGCGCTCCGTTTGGAGATGGAGCGCGTCGGACGGCGCGTGGTGCGGGCTGCCGGCGTCTCCGCGGCGGCTACGCCAGACAGGAGATCGCCCTGCATGGGTGTGGGCGCGCGGTGGCGCAGCGGCAGGTAGTACGCCTCGTTGGCCGCTACCGCGATCGACATGGACACGAGCGTGCACCGCAGCGGATCCACCTGCTGCGGACTCCCCGGGTCGATCACTGTTTCGGTGTCCACCGCGATGTACGGCGCGCGGCGGGCGCGCGCGATCATGGCGAGCATGGCGGGGATCGTGTCCACCGTGACGTACCTGGTGCGCGCCGCCGGCGCGGGCGGCGCGGCGGCTGTGGCATGCTCCCGGGCCAGTGTGTGGAACTCCAGCGCGACGAACAGGTCCTTGAGCCGCGCATGATCCGGCTCGGCGACGGCCAGCGCGTCCAGGTCGAGCCGGATCGGTAAATCGTCGCGAATTGTTACCAATTCGCGCGAGAGGCGCGCGTTGTCCGCTTCCGCCAGCAGCGCCTCGCGCGGGCGCTTCTTCGTGAGCTCGCCCGCGTGCGCCAGGATGTTGTCCAGCGAGCCGTATGTCGCCACCAGGTCGCGGGCAGTCTTGTCGCCGATGCCGCGCACACCAGGTACATTGTCCGACGAATCGCCCACGAGCGCCAGATAATCAATGACGTGTTCCGGCGGCACGCCAAGCCGTTCGCTGGCGTTGTCCAGACTCACCCAGTGCTCGTCCACGCTCGCTGGGCCGCCGCGCCCGGGGTTGAGCAGCCACACGCCGGGTCGGACGAGCTGCTGAAAGTCCTTGTCGCCCGAAACGATGACGACGTTCACGTGCCGGTCCTCCGCCTCGCGCGCGAGCGTACCAATGACGTCGTCCGCTTCGTAGCCATCGAGCGCCAGTATCGGGACGTTGTACGCGTCGAGGATCTCGCTGATGCGCTCCATCCCCCGATCGAAGTCCGCCTGCAGTTCGTCGGTGAGCTTCTCGCGCGTGGCCTTGTAGGCCGGATACCGCTCGTGGCGGAAGGAGAGGCCGGAGTCGTGCACCCAGCCGAGGTATTCGGGACGGTGCGACTCCACGAGGCGCTGCAGGAAGTTGACCACCCCCCAGGCCGCGGAGGTGTTCTCACCGCGGCTGGTCTTCAGCGGGCGTGAGATGAGCGCGAAGAACGCCCGGTAGATGAGCGCGTAGCCATCGATGAGAAAGAGACGCGGAGCCGGAGGCGATTCCATGGCTGCAAGTTCGTCATGCGGCGCGCTGATGACCAGCCTTGCGCCAGATGGGTCGCATGATGCGGAAACGCCCCGTTCCTGGGAGAGCGGGGCGTTTCGGCAAGCCGGCAGTCAATCTGATGCCACGAGCCCCGGGGAGGAGGCTGTCGCGCGGCAGAGTGAGGAGGCTTGTGTGCGGAGGTGGTCAGCTGACCTTCTGAACGTTGGCGGCGTGGAGACCTTTGTCGCCGTTCTGGATCTCGAACTCGACCTCCTGCCCTTCGGAAAGCGTTTTGAAGCCGTCCATCGCGATGGCGGAGAAATGCACGAAGACGTCTTCTCCGCTCTCCTGTTCAATGAAGCCGTAGCCCTTGGCATCATTGAACCACTTCACTTTCCCTCTGGTCATGCGAGCTGCCTCCTGCGAGGTGAAACGGATCCTGCACCACGGTGTGCGGGGCGGGCCAGCGGCGGCTCGCGAGCGCCTATATAGGTTCAGCCCGATTCTTTGTCAAGAGAAAATCATGCGGCGCAACAGGATACTGCCCGCGGTCATTACATGGGAACGTGATGCATCGGCGCATCACGCCGATCACGGAGTCCGCGCCTCGCGCGCCATCCGAACCAGAAGCGGGGTGCGCACGGTATCGGCCAGGCCGGGAACGGCCGCGGTTACGGTGAAGCGACCCGCGCCCAGAGCGGCGAGCGGCACATGAAATGTCGCGCTGCCCACGATGCTGTCGCCGCCGAACAGCGCCGTGTCCTGTTGCACCATCCGGTCGTTCCCGTCGAGCACTGTGGCGAGCACCCGGGTCGCCGAGTCCACGCCGTAGCCTTCCACATAGATTGTTGCCACGGAATCGCGTTCGGCATGCATCGCATCGCGCGGATTGACGACCAGACGGGGAAGGGAATCGAGTCGCAGGCGGGGGACCACGCTGTAGGCGATCACGGGTGGCGCGAGCGTTCGTGCGCCCAGTCGCGGCACCGCGAGTCGTGTTCGGAGCGTGATGGCATTCGCGCCATTGGCATCGCGAACATCGACGATCAGCGTGGCGTCGCCCGGCGGAAGCGTCAGGTATCGCTGGAATATGATGCGTGCATCCGCCTCCATCGCTTCGCCGGAAGAATTCACGCGGACGGTTTCACGATTCGCCGTACGCGCGATGACATGCTTGCCCTGGCGGGCTTCGAGCACGACATCGTAGCGGGCGTGCCGCGTGGCGCCATCCACGGCAAACGTCAGCGTCCGGTTGGCGAAGGACAACGCCACGAGCGCGAACGTACTGTCCGCGGTGCGGCCGGCGAAGTAATGCACAACGCCAACGAAGGGAAAATGCGCATCGCTCACGATGAGCCCCGCGTCGCGGTAGACACTGATTGCATCCGGAGATGCCGCGCTGGTGGCGAGCGGGTCCGCGGTTGGGATGTCGCCCCGCGGCGATGCCGGGTGGTGGCCGAAATACGCGCACGCCGAGAGAAGCGTCACGGCTGGCGCAACCATCAGAAAACGCATCCTGCTTGCTCCCTTCTCGAGTGATCGTTAGCTTCGCGGCGTGACCCGTGAAAATCTTTCCGGAACCACCCTGGCCGGGTACGCGCTACAGGATAGAGTCGGCGAGGGCGGAACGGCAGTAGTCTATCGCGCCGAGCATCCATCCCATGGAACGGTGGCGGTCAAGGTGCTCCGCGAGAAGTTGCGCAGCGACCAGACCGCGATTGCGCGTTTCCTCCGCGAAGCCTCCTACGGCACGCGCGTACAGCATCCCAACGTCGTGCGCACCATCGAGATCGGGGATGCGGGTACGGGGCTCCATTTTCTCTCTACGGAATGGGCGCCAGGCGAGCTGCTCGAAAATTACGCCAAACGCAATGCGCCGCTTGCTCCCGCCGAAGTGGCGGAGATCGTTGGACAGATCGCCGATGCGGTCCAGGCCGCTCACGCTGCAGGAATCATTCATCGGGATCTCAAGCCGGACAACCTGATGTACGATCCGGCAACCAGGCAGGTCAAGTTGCTCGACTTCGGCATCGCGGCGCAGACCGATCTGGCGCCGGAAGAGCGCCTGACGCGAGCGGGGTTCTTCGTGGGAACGCTGATGTACGTGGCCCCCGAAGCGCTGTCCGGCCAGCTCGTGACAGCGGCGGCTGACCAGTACAGTCTCGCCACGATCGCCTACTTTCTGCTCTCCGGATCGCTTCCCTACGCGGCGAAGTCGCAGCGCGAGATGTTCACGCAGCTGCTCTCGCAGCCACCGATTCCGCTGAGCAGTACGAAGCGCGCTACACAGGTGGATCCCGCCGTGGAGGCCGTCGTGATGAAGGGGCTGTCTCGAACGCCGGCCGATCGTTACGCGGATGTCTCGACCTTCGCCCGCGAGCTCCGGGCGGCCATCGAACAGCCGCCTGCCCGCAAGGAGCCGCTGTTCAGCCGCATGAAGTCGCTCCTGCATCGGAATCCGCGGAGCTAACCATCAGGGCAGCCGCCCGATCAGCCGCGGCCGGCGTTCGCGACAGCGGCGACACTCTCCGGCTGCCGGTTTTCACTTTCGGACGCGGCCACCGCGTCCAGCGGCAGCCAGACCGTGAAGGTGGCACCCTTCCCCAAGTCGCTCTCCACCGTCAGGTCGCCGCCCAGAAAGCGGGCCAGCCGCCGCGAAATGGGGAGTCCGAGCCCTGTGCCGCGCCGGATCGAATCCGTACGTGGACCGGCGTTCACCTGCTCGAACTCCTCGAAAATTCGCTCGCTGTCGCCTGGCGCGATACCCACTCCCGTATCGGCCACCTGGAGGATGATCCATGCATGCGACCCGGTGCCACGCACCACCGGCGGGCTGACATTTGCCGGAGCCGGTCGTGCACGGATGGCGATGCCGCCCAGTGGCGTGAACTTGATGGCGTTGCCGAGCAGGTTCACGAGAATCTGGCGCAGATGCAACGGATCGGTCCGAAGGCGAGGCAGGGAAGGACTGACGGAGATCGAAAAGTTCAGCCCTCGCTCCTGCACGAGCGGCTCCACCTCACCGGCGACTTCGAGCACCAGCAGGCGCAGATCCAGCAGCTCCCGGTGCACATCGAGACGGCCTGCCGCCATTTTGGAGAGATCGAGGATCTGGTCCACGAGCTGGCGCAGATGACCGGCCGATGACGCCATTCGATCCACAGGCGAGATCTGCCGTGGGTTCAGCTCGCCATACACGCCATCCCGGAGCAGCTCGACGAATCCGACAATGGCGTTCAATGGCGTGCGCAGTTCATGCGAGACGTTGGCGAGAAATTCGCTCTTGGCGCGATTGGCGCGCAGCAACTCCGTAGAGAGTCGCTCGAGCTCCATACTGCGCTCTGCGAGACGCAACCCCTGGCGGCGCTCGTGCAGCAGCATGACGATGAGCACAGCCAGCATGGTGAGACCCACGCTCCAGAGCAATCCACGCACCCGGTCCACATTCGACGGTTGCGCGACGACGACATCCCATCGTCCGCCGCCGGGCGTTCGGAGTGGCGATGAGGCGGTAAAGACGCCCATTTGAAAGCGTGACCCCGGAGCAGTGGCGCCGATGGTATCGGTACCGGCAAGGATGAGCAGGCGGCCCCGAATCGCCGGGCGCCCTTCCCGAATGCTCGCAAGGATGGCCTCACTCGTGATGGTGCCGCCTGCGAAGCCCAGAAAGTGCGGACCGACGTAAATCGGCTCCAGCAGAACGACGCCACGACGACCGCTCAGCAAGATGAGCGGCGGCGAAATCTGCGTGACGCGCGTTGCGCGCGCCTGTCCGGCCAGCACACGGAGCTTCAGCAGATGGGTGGTATCCAGATCCACGTGCTCCGGAAGCCGCACGCCTTCTTCGGTAAAGGAGTGTTCTTCCACCACCTGCCCGCTCGAGTCCGTGATCCAGATGCGACCGAAGGATGCGGCATAGACGCGCATGGATATGACCAGCGAGTGGAAATACGAGGGGCTCACGGCGCGCGTCGTATCCAGGTACAGTCCGCGGATGGACTGCAGCGCTTCGGCGTGCACGGCGAGAAATCCCTGGACGAGGGCACTGGATTCCACGGCTTCCACCTGTACGCCGGACCGGTTCGAGGTAGACATCATGCGATCCAGCGCGAAGAGGCCAGCCAGTGCCAGCAGCAGTGCCAGCACCAGCGCCATTGAGGACGGGCGCAACCGTGAAGAGGGATCCGAAAACCGCACGATGAACCTGGCTCGAGCTGACGTCGCCGGAGCGTGACACGAGATGTGTGACGCCTGATTGACCCACGTGCCGGCTACCGATAACCTACGGCGATGACCGACCACGATCGCCTGCTGGAGCTTCTGGCCTCTCGTTCAGCCCGCCGTGGCTCCTTTACCCTCGCTTCCGGCCGACAATCCACACTGTACATTGATGCCCGCCTGACGACAATGAGTCCGGATGGGCTGGCGCTGATCGGGCCTGCAGGTCTTGCCGCGCTGCGCGAATCCGGCTGGGCCGTGCAGGCGGTAGGCGGGATGACGCTCGGCGCTGATCCAATTTCCTATGCGATCAGCTATGCCAGTGCCGGCAGTATGCTGCCGCTCCGGGCGTTCACCGTGCGCAAGGAAGCCAAGCAGCATGGCGCGGGCCGTCTCATCGAGGGACCATTCCAGGCAGGGGACCGAGTGGCCATCGTCGAGGACGTGATCACGACCGGCGGTTCAGCGCTGCGGGCGGCCGAAGCCGTCCACAACGCCGGTGGAATCGTAGCTGGCGTGCTGGCGCTCGTGGATCGCGAGGAGGGCGGACGCGAAGCGCTCGAGGCCGCCGGCCTTCAGGTGCTGGCTCTCACGCGCGCCTCCGACATCATGACGCGAGTGTCGAGCGCTTCGCTGCCGACGTAGGCGTCGCGTCGGCCTGCTGCGCCTTCGCGGCTGTCGCGGCCGCTGGGGCCGCTGGGGCCGCTGGGGCCGCTGGGATCGAGATCG
>JBOHTE010000366.1:0-2111 GCA_050733555.1 Gemmatimonadaceae bacterium
GACTCGACGAGCCCATACTTGTTGCAGCACAAGGACAATCCGGTCGACTGGTGGCCCTGGTCCGATGACGCCTTCGAGGAGGCCCGCCGACGCGACGTTCCGGTCTTTCTCAGCGTCGGCTACGCCGCCTGCCACTGGTGCCACGTCATGGCGCACGAGTCGTTCGAGGACGAGGACACCGCGCGCCTCATGAACGCGCTGTTCGTGAACATCAAGGTGGACCGCGAGGAGCGCCCCGATCTCGATGGCATCTACATGAGCGCGGTTCAGGCCATGACGGGGCACGGCGGCTGGCCCATGACGGTGTTCCTCACCCCCGAGGGCGAACCGTTCTATGGGGGCACATACTTTCCTCCGGAGGACCGCCAGGGGATGCCGGCCTTCCGCACCGTGCTGCAATCCGTCGCCGCCGCGTACCGCGACCGGCGCGGCGAGGTGGCGCGCGCGGCGGAGCAGATGCGCGACCTGTATGCGCACGCGAGCGCGGCACCGCGCGGCACCGGCACACTCACCCCACCGCTGCTCGATCAGGCCTTTCGCACACTGACCCGCCGCTACGACGAGCGTCATGGCGGCTTCGGCGATGCGCCCAGGTTCCCCCAGACCATGGTGCTCGACTTTCTTCTGCGGCAGTCACGCCTGGCGGACAATCACCAGGCGCTCGCGATGGCGCGCGACTCGTTCGTGCACATGGCCCGCGGCGGGATCTACGATCAGGTAGGCGGCGGCTTTCATCGCTACGCGGTGGACGACGTCTGGCTCGTGCCCCACTTCGAGAAGATGCTCTACGACAACGCGCTCCTCGCGCGGCTCGGCGCGCATCTCTATCAGGCGACGGGCAGCGCGGAGATCGCGCGCGTCACCGCCGAGACGGTCGAGTGGGTGCAGCGCGAGATGACGTCGCCCGGTGGCGGGTTCTACGCGTCGCTCGACGCGGACAGCGAGGGACACGAAGGGCGCTTCTACCTCTGGACCGCAGGGGAGCTGGAGCAGTTGCTGCGCCGCGATGCGCGCGTGGCCGGCGCGTACTGGGGCGTCACCGACACGGGCAACTTCGAGGGGAAGAACATCCTCCACGTGTCGGACGAGCCTTCCGTCGTCGCCGCACGGCTCGACGTGACGGTGGAGCAGGTGTACGCGACGATCGAACGCGCGCGCCCCGTCGTCTACGACGCACGCACCGCGCGCGTATGGCCCGCGCGTGACGAGAAGATCATCGCCTCGTGGAACGGCCTCATGCTGCGCGCCGTGGCCGAGTGCGCGCGCGTGTTCACGCACGACGCGTGGCGCGCGCTCGCGATCGCCAACGGTGAATTCCTCTTCCGCGAGATGGTCCGTGATGATCGCGTGATGCGCGTGCACACCAGCGCCGTCACGAAGCTCAACGGCTATCTCGAGGACCACGCGGCCGTCGCACTCGGCGCGCTCGCCCTCTACGAGCTCACGTTCGATCGCCTGTGGCTCGATCGCGCGCGTGCGCTGGGCGAGTCCATGATCACCTGGTTCTGGGACGACGGCATGGGCGCGTTCCACGACACGTCGAGCGACCACGAAGCGCTCGTGATGCGCCCGCGCGAGGTGACCGACAACGCGACGCCGAGCGGCACGTCGCTCGCGGTGGAGCTGATGCAGCGGCTCGCTGTGCTGTTCGATGACGATGCCATGCGCCGCCGCGCGAACTGGGTGCTCGAGACGCTGGTGGATCCGCTCTCGCGCTACCCTGCCGCATTCGGCCACATGCTCGGCAACGCGAGCTTCGCGATCCATGGTTCGTTCGAAGTCGCGATCAGCGGTGATCCCGCCGCCGCCGATTTCCGCGCGCTCACCACGGCGATCGCGGCGCAGTATCTGCCCGATCTCGTCCTCGCCGGCGGTCCTGAATCCACGCACACCGGCGTCGCGCTGCTCACGGACCGCCCCATGCGCGACGGCCATGCGACGGCGTACGTCTGCCGGGATTACACGTGCAAGGAGCCGCTGACCGAGCCGGCGCTGGTTGGTGAATTGGTAGCTGGTAGCTGGTAGGTGGTAGCTGTTCGCTGTTCGCTGTTCGCTGGTTGCTGGTTGCTGGTTGCTGGACCACTGCGAGAGCAGAGCCAGCCACGAGGCAC
>JBOHTE010000367.1:0-1318 GCA_050733555.1 Gemmatimonadaceae bacterium
AAAACGACGATGAGCACCGTCATGCCGATAGCGCCCAGGTCCAGCAGCGTTTCGATGTACGCGGAGTGCGCTGAATTGAACCCCCACCAGATGACCGCGATGATCCGCGCGGCATGCTTGGGCCCCATGAAGCTGTTGTAGCCATACCCCAGCACGGGATGCTGCGCGGCGAACCGCATCAGCATCTCCCAAAGCGGAATACGGCCGGTGAGCGTGCCCGCGGTGGCTGAGGACCGTCCCATGAGAATGAGGGTCCACGGCGCCGGGACCACGTGATTCACGATGAGGAAGAGCCAGACCGCCAGGCCGAATCCCAGTATGCCGATGAGGGTGAGCGCACGCAGGCGGACGCGGTACGCGCCGAGGTTCCAGTAGATGAACCCGGCAGCCACCAGCGTTCCCGCGGCGGTACGCGAACGGGTGAGCAGCAGAAAGACGATCCCGAATGCAGCGCAGCCGAGAAAGAATCGCCGGTGCCTGCGAACACAGTCCGCCATGCAGATCGCGCCGAGTATCAGCAGGCTGCAG
Organism: Gemmatimonadaceae bacterium; assembly: GCA_050733555.1. GTDB lineage: Bacteria > Gemmatimonadota > Gemmatimonadetes > Gemmatimonadales > Gemmatimonadaceae > JADGGM01. The sequence continues at coordinate 529 of JBOHTE010000367.1, forward strand.
TTGATGCCCTGCTCCGCCGGATGGAGCGTGCCCGCGAAGCGATAGCCGTGAGTCAGCGGGGCGAAGGTTCCCTGGGCTACTTCATTGACAAACCCAATGACGAGATAGCTCAGCGAGGAAAACGTGATGAGCGCGACGATCTCCCGCCGCGAAAACTGGTGGAGCAATCCCGCGATGCCCACGCAGATCAGCGCGAGCACGGCCAGGCGGCGCACCGTCAACGCGAGGTCGTCAGTCCAGGCAAGACTGAGGCACGCCCACCCGACATAAAGAATGACCGACCAGGCGAGCGCTCCCTTGATGCGCACATGCCAGCGCGGACGCCAGGCGACGGCCGCCACGCCGAAGATCCCGAACCCGAAGAACGCGATGCGCCGCCAGATACTGCCCTCGGAAATCCCCTGCAACGCGTCGAACGCGAGTGTCGCGGTGGAAGTTTCAAGCGCTTCGCGTGGCGCCGTGAGCGCGTGGTCGGACATGAAAAAGAGCGCAGTCACCAGGACCATGATGAGCAGCGGCACCAAGTCCCTGCGGTCACGTTGCGCGAATGCCGGCTCACTGTCCCATTGCGTCGCGTCACGCCAGATCGCTTGCGTCATGATGCTACGTGCGGGATACCGCTTCGGCCCGGTATGGGCGGAGCGACGAGATGGTGCTCAGACGCGACGCAGTCCTCGCGTCCGACAGCACCGCGCAGCCACGCCGGCTTCCCGATTCCGCGCTGGCCGGTGCGCTGGGGAAAAACGCCGTCCATGGCGTCGTGGACTTCGCGAGGTAGTCCAGACAGAGT
>JBOHTE010000368.1:0-7697 GCA_050733555.1 Gemmatimonadaceae bacterium
CCCTCGGTACTGCGGGTCCGCTCTGCTCCCCCACGCGGGTGGCTCGGTGCTCGCCCTACGCCCACCGTTCCAGCTACCAGGTACCAGTTACCAGCGACTACCGACCAGCGACCACCAACCAGCGACCGTAGTCACGCCCTCGGGTGCGCTTTCGCGTAGACCGCCTTGATGCGCTCGACGCTCGTATGGGTGTAGATCTGCGTCGTCGAGATGGAGGCGTGGCCGAGGAGTTCCTGCACGGCGCGGAGGTCGGCGCCGGCGTCCAGCAGGTGCGTCGCGAAGGTGTGGCGCAGCGAGTGCACGGTGAGGCCGGCGTCTTCATCGATCTCGCGGAGAAACGCGGTGATGGCGTTCTGCACGGCACGCACGCCGATGCGCCGGCCGGTGCGGCCCAGGAAGAACGCCGCGCGGTCGCCGGTGCCGCCGAGCGCGCGAACGAGCTCGTCGCGCTTCGCTTCGTAGTTCCGGAGCGCGAGCACGGCGTGGTCGCCCACGGGGACGATGCGCTCCTTGCGCCCCTTGCCGCGCACCTTCACCTGCTGCGACACGAGATCGAGGTCGCGGCCGTTGATGCCGGCCAGCTCGGAGAGGCGCATCCCCGTCGAGTAGAACAGCTCGAGCATCGCGAGATTGCGCACGTCCACGAAGCGGCCGTCCCAGGCGCGGACTTCCGCGATCTGGAAGAGCAGGTCGATTTGCGCGCGGTCGAGCCAGGCGGGGAGATGCTTCTCCGGTTTGGGCGTGGACACGCCGCGCGCGGGGTTGGCCTCGACATCCTCGCTCTGGTGCAGATAGCGATAGAAGCTGCGCACGGCCGAGAGCGCGCGGGCGACACTTCGCTTGCTGAGCCCGCGCCGCGTGAGATGGCCCATGAATCCGCGGATCGCCAGGCGATCGAGCCCGCTCCAGCTCCAGCCCTCGGCGCCGTAGTAGCCGCTCAGGAATTCGACGAACGCCGCGAGGTCGCGGCGATAGGCAATGACGGTGTTGGGCGAATCGTTGCGCTCCTTCTCGATGTACTCGAGAAAGCCCGCGACGTGTTCGGGGAGCGGCGGAAGCGGCGCGGCGTCCGTGCGCTCGCTCACGGTGCGGCGGCGGACATATCGTGCTCGGCGCGCCACGCCTGGAGATCGCCGAGTGCGCGCGCGGCGAACAGTTCGCGCTTGCGCCGCTTGTCACGCACGCGCTCATCGAGATCATCCAGCAGGCCGAAGTTGGCGTTCATGGGCTGGAAGTGCGCGGGATCGGCCTCGCGCAGGTAGCGATACAGCGCGCCCAGCATGGTGGTGGGCGGAGGCACCACCGGCTCGAGCCCATCCAGCATGCGCGCCAGATTGATCCCCGCGATGAGGCCGGTGGCGCTGCTCTCGGTGTACCCCTCCACACCGGTGATCTGGCCGGCGAAGAGCACGCGCGGGTCGTCGCGCAGCGAGAGATGCGGCGAGAGCGCGGCGGGCGCATTGAGGTACGAGTTGCGGTGAATCGAGCCGTACCGCAGGAATTCGGCCGCCTCGAGACCCGGGATCATCCGGAACACGCGCTGCTGTTCGGGAATGCGCAGCCGCGTCTGGAACCCCACCATGTTCCACATGCGGCCGGCGCGATCTTCCTGACGGAGCTGCACCACGGCCCACGCATCGCGACCGGTGCGCGGGTCGCGCAGCCCTACGGGCTTGAGCGGGCCAAAGCGCAATGTCTCGCGTCCTCGGCGTGCCATTTCCTCCACGGGCATGCACCCCTCGAAGTAGGGCACTTCGTCGAAGGCGTGACCCTGGTGCTGATCCGCCGCGGACAGCGCATCGAGAAACGCGTCGTACAGCTCGCGCGACATGGGGCAGTTGAGGTATGCGCCGCCCACGCCCTGCCCCTCCATCGTTTCCTTTCCATAGCGCGACGCGCGGAAGACGACGGTGTCGTCCAGCGATTCGCGCGCGACCACGGGCGCGATGGCGTCGTAGAAGGCGAGCGCTGCGACGCCCAACCGCGAACGAATGGATTCGGCGAGCGCGCTCGACGTGAGCGGACCGGTGGCAATGATACCGGGCGACGGGAGTGCGGTGACCTCGCCGCGCACGACGCGGATGCGCGGATGCGCGGCGATGCGATCGGTGACGGCCGCAGAAAAGATGTCGCGATCCACGGCGAGGGCTGTGCCGCCGGGCACGCGTGCCTGATCCGCGGCCCAGAGGATGAGCGAGCCCAGCTCCCGCATTTCGGCCTTGAGCAGTCCGTGCGCGTTGGACAGCTCGGTGCTCTTGAAGGTATTGGAGCAGACGAGCTCCGCCAGCCGGCCAGTGCGGTGCGCCTCCGTGCCCACCACGGGCCGCATTTCGTGGAGCACGACGTCGTGTCCATGCTCCGCGAGCTGCCACGCGGCTTCACTGCCGGCGAGGCCGGCGCCGATGATGCAGGGCATGATGACTGGTAGCTGGTTGCTGATTTACAGGCGGTAGCTGGTTTAGGGGCCGTAGCTGGTTTAGGAGCGGTAGCTGGTAGCTGGTAATTGGTAGCTGGAAGGGCGTGGGGCGTGCAAGCTGCCAGCTACCGTCTCTAAACCAGCTACCAGCTAGCGCCTCTACACCAGCTACCGGCTACCAGCTACTGACCCTGAACCAGCTACCGATTCTGAACCAGCTACTGATTCTGAATCAGCTACCGCCTCCAAATCCCACTCATTCCCGCATTTCAGGCAGCGGCGGTAGTCGCCGCGGGCCTTCGTGGAGCGAGCTTCGGCGCCGACGTTGCCGCATTCCGGGCAGCTCTCCGGAACCGGCTTGTGCCAGGTGACGAAGTCGCAGTTCGGATGGTTCATGCATCCATAGAATGCGCGGCCGCCCTTCTTCGAGCGGAGCTGAATGAGGTCGCCGCCATCCTTCGGACATTTCACGCCGATGGGGAGCGGGCGCGTACCGCGACACTTCGGGAAACGGCTGCAGCCCAGGAACTCGCCCGATCGGCTCTGGCGGATGTACATCTTTGCGCCGCAGAGCTGGCAGATTTCATCCGTGAGCACGGCCGGCTTCTTGTCCCGTCCCAGTGCACGCGTGTAGTCGCACGCCGGCCGGTTCTCACACGCGAGATAGGGACCGAAGAAGCCGCCGCGCGGCACCAGCCGCCCGCCGTCCTTGGGACAGCGCTCCGTTTCGAGCATGGACAGGTCGTGCGCCTGCGCGATGAGGTCCTCGATGTCCGCCTTTTCGAGCGTGGCGCTGAACGGACCGTAGAAGTCCTCCAGCACCTTGCGCCATTTGAGCTCGCCCTCCTCGATCTTGTCCAGCTCTCCTTCCATGGCCGACGTGAACGCCACGTTGAACACCTTGGGGAACTGGCGCACCATGATCTTGGTGACGGTTTCGCCCAGCGGAGTGGGTGTAAACCGGCGTTGCTCGAGCGTCACGTAGCGGCGCTCCGCGAGCACTGAAATGATGGCCGCATAGGTGGAGGGACGTCCAATGCCCAGTCGCTCCAGCTCCTTCACGAGGCTCGCCTCGCTGAAGCGCGGCGGCGGTTCGGTGAAGTGCTGCAGCGGCACGATCTCGCGTACCGGCACGCTGTCCCGGACTTCGAGCACCGGCAGCGCCTGCTCGTCCTCGAGCGACTTGCCGTCGCCAGCCTCGTGTGCCGCGCGATACAGCACCAGAAAACCCTCGAACTTCACCACGCTCCCTGTGGAACGGAACAGGTAGCGGCCCAGGTCGAAGTCCACGGTAGTGGTGTCGAACACCGCGGGCGCCATCTGCGAGGCCATGAAGCGCCGCCAGATCAGCTCGTAGAGCTTGAACTGGTCGGCGGACAGATACTTGCGGACGTGCTCGGGGCGACGCGATGGATCCGTGGGACGGATGGCCTCGTGCGCATCCTGGACGTTGGCCTGCTGCGCCTTGCCGTAGAGCTGCGGCGCGGCGGCCAGGAACGATGCCCCAAAAAGCGACGTCAGATATTCACGCGCCTGCTGGGCCGCGCTCTCGGCAACGCGCGTGGAATCGGTACGCATGTACGTGATGAGTCCCGTGGCGCCGTCGGGTCCGAGCTCCACGCCTTCGTACAACCCCTGCGCGACGCGCATCGTTTTCTTCGAGCCGAAGCTGAGCTTCTTGGCCGCGTCCTGCTGGAGCGTGCTCGTGGTGAACGGCGCCGACGGATTCTTGCGCCGCTCGCGCCGGCGCACGTCGGTGACCGTGAAGGTCCTCTTGGACACCGTGATGGGACCCAGTCCGCCATTGGCCCCGGAGTCTCCGATGGGAACGTCGGCACCGACGATGTCGGCGAGAATGTCGCGCGCCTGCGTCGCGCTCGCGATCTCGGGCTTCTTGCCATCAATCTGATGCAGCCGCGCGATGAAGCGCTGCTTCTTCTTCTCGAGGTGCGCCTCGACGGTCCAGTATTCCACCGGCCGGAAGGCGCGGATTTCGCGCTCGCGCTCCACGATGAGCCGGAGCGCCACCGTCTGCACGCGTCCCGCGGACAGTCCCTTCTTTACCGTTTTCCAGAGGAGAGGGCTGGCCTTGTACCCCACCAGCCGGTCGAGCACGCGGCGCGCCTGCTGTGCCTCGACTTTTTTCTCGTCGATGGAGGTGGCATGGCGAATCGCGTTCTGCACCGCATCGCGCGTGATTTCGTGGAACATCACACGCCGCATGGGCGCGCCACCGCGCTGCTTGATAGTCTCGGCGACGTGCCAGGCGATGGCTTCGCCTTCGCGATCCGGGTCCGTGGCGAGATAGATGTGTGACGCGACCATGGCGGCGCTCTTCAGCTCCGCCAGCGTTTTTTCCTTGCCGGGCACGGTGACGTACGTCGGCGTGAAGCCGTGTGCGACGTCAATGCCGAGCCCCTTGGCTGGGAGATCGCGCACATGACCGACTGTCGCGCGAACCTTGTAGTCCGCGCCCAGGTACTTGGCAATGGTCTTTGCCTTGGCCGGGGACTCCACGATGACGAGCGCCTTTCCTGCCAGGCTCGCCATGTCCAACGGCTCGCCTTTCTTCCCGTTGCCGGTAGCGGTTTTCCCGTTGCCGCGGTTGACACGCGGCTTGGTCGCAGCTTCCACGCCGCCCGCGGACTTGCGCCGCGGCGCGCTCGTGCGCTTCACGGTGGTCGTCTTCCGGGTTGTGCTCGTACGCGCCTTGGAACGCGCGCCGCTCTTTCTGGCTGCCATGATTCTAGTGCACCGTCACATTGTCGCCGGAGAGCCCGTCGTCCATGTAACCCGCGCCCTCCATGAGGACGCGCAGATCGTCGAGCGCAATGCGACCGTCTATTTGGCTGAGCGCACGCTCAATGACGTGCTCGAGCTCCGTGGAGTTCAGCATGCCCGCACCGCTCATTGCAATGAGATGTCCCCACGCGTCCGGGGCGAACCGCCCACGCTCATGAGGACCCAATACGCGAAATGTCATATCCTGATCAGGACCTTCCGACCCAGGCCGGAGTTTGTCGCCACACCATACCGTGGCCGACGCGAGCCGGCACATCATGCCAGCGCCACTACCATCGTTGTGTGGCATCCCGATGGCGATTTGGCAAGCGCGAACGGTAGCGACCGGGTGACCCATTGCAAGCCTATTGGGCTTGAGGAGACGCAACGAAACGGGCCACCATAGTGATAACGTCTTGCAAATCAAGAAGTTCCACATCCACCACAAAGTCTGCGCTGAGATACGATCGTTCCCGCGCGGCCAGAAGCGCCGACAATTCGTGCAGCGGATCCGCGGCCGCAAGAAGCGGCCTCGACCGGTGTCCTGCACCCATTCTCCTGTATGCGACTGCCGGAGTCGTCCGGAGGTAAATCACGCGGCCGGGAGGACGCAGCATCGCCAGCGCTCCGGGCACCATGATCCAGCCTCCGCCGGGAGCCAGGATCATTCCCTCGCGTGGCGCCAGCTCCGCGGTCAGATCGAGTTCCAACTGGCGAAAGTGCGCCTCGCCGAGCTGCTCGAACAACTGCGCGATGGAGTGGCCGGTCCGGCGTTCGATTTCCGCATCAAAATCCAGGAAGTCGCGGCCCGTTCGCCGGGCCACGCCACGACCAACCGATGTCTTTCCCGATCCCGGCAGGCCAACGAGGATGAGGTGAACTGGCGGCGAGGAGAGCAGCTCGGTCAAGACGGAGAGTCCGCCGGCGCCTTCACCTTCGGCGCCGTCATGTTCGCGGCGAGCGTGCTCAGGTAGCTCGCCACGTTGCGATGCGTCTCGGCCATGGCGTCGCCGCCGAACTTCTCGAGATACGCCTGCGCCAGGACGAATGCGGCCATCGCTTCGGCAATCACCGCCATTGCGGGCACGGCCGTGACATCGCTCCGTTCGGCTACGGCGATTGCCGGCTCGCCGGTGGCGATGTCCACCGTGGCGAGCGGCCGCATGAGGGTGCTGATGGGCTTCATGCCCAGGCGGATCACGAGCGGCTCACCCGTGGTGATCCCGCCCTCCAGTCCGCCCGCGCGATTCGTGCGACGACGCACGTTGCCCGTGCTCGTTCGGCCGGGCGCGAGCTCGATCTCATCGTGCGCTTCGGCGCCCGTGACGCGCGCGGCCTGAAAGCCCAGGCCGATCTCCACGGCCTTCACCGCGGGGATGGACATCATGGCGGCGGCGAGACGTCCGTCCAGCTTGCGATCCCAGGAGACGTGCGAGCCGAGGCCTACCGGCAGGCCGTCGCACACCACCTCAGCGATTCCACCCAGGGTGTTCCCTTCCCGCTTGATGGCATCGATGCGCTCCACCATGCGGCGATCGGCTTCCGGGTCGAGCGTGCGGAGCGGAGACTGGTCCGCCGCGGCGTTGAGGTCTTCCGGCAACGCGTCGGGACGCACGGCATCGATGCCGCCAAGATGCACGACGTGACTCGCGATGCGCACGCCGAACTCGCCGAGGAAGCGGCGGCAGATCGCGCCAGCGGCCACGCGCGCCGTGGTCTCGCGCGCGGAGGCGCGCTCGAGAATATCGCGCGCATCGCGGCGGTCGTACTTGAGCATCCCCGACAGGTCGGCGTGTCCCGGGCGGGGACGGGTGACGGCGCGGCGGCGCGGCGCGGGATCGGATTCCAGCGGCGCGGGATCCATGATCTCCTGCCAGTTCTTCCAGTCGCGATTGGCGATGAGCATGGCGATGGGCGAGCCGAGCGTTTCGCCGGCGCGCACACCGGAGAGCAACTGGGCTGCGTCGTGCTCGATCTGCATGCGCCGGCCGCGGCCGTAGCCCTGTTGGCGGCGGACGAGGTCACGATCGACGTCAGCGGCGGTGAGGCGCAGGCCGGCGGGGATGCCTTCGAGAATGGCGACGAGCGCCTGGCCGTGGGATTCGCCGGCGGTGGTGAAGCGGAGCATGGGGATGGTATTAATCGGGGAATGGGGAAAGGGGAATGGGGAATGGGGAAGGGTCGATGGCGCTGCGGCGAGTTGGGGTCGGTTGAATGTCCTCAGAGCACGAAACTACTCGCCCAACGCACAGCGGCCGTTGCGCTGGTTCCGGTTCTGGGCAGTCGTGTGGCAGCTTTCGCTCATCGTGGACCTGATTATCGTCGCCAGGGCTTATTCGTACGGCACGCGAAACCATTGCGGCGGCGTTCCTCATGGGGCAGCCCATGGGGCAGCCCCTTGGGCTGCCCCTTGGGCTGCCCCATGAGGAACGCCGACGCAATGGTTTCGCGTGCCGTACGAATAAGCCCTGGCGACGATAATCAGGTCCACGATGAGCGA
>JBOHTE010000369.1:0-1499 GCA_050733555.1 Gemmatimonadaceae bacterium
GGTACAGCCCGGGTTGATGGGTAACAGAATGGTCCGGGAGGATCGGTAACACTCTAACCTGCATGGCGAACTCGAGACAGCGAGGGCGTCGATGCCATGGCGGGAGAGTGGACCGATGGAGGAACGACTGCAGCTCGTGCGCGATGCGCAGAGCGACCGCTTCACGATGAGTGAACGGTGTGCCCGGTACGGCGTGAGCCGCCGGGTGGGGTACAAGTGGCTGGCGCGCTGCGAGGCGGAAGGCCGCGCCCGAAGCCGTTGCATCCTGGGGTCGTGCGCCCAGTCACGGATGCCCCGAACGATCTGTGGGCCGCAGACTTCAAAGGGCAGTTCCGCACGGGCTATGGCAAGTATTGCTATCCGCTGACGCTCGTCGACCACCACACGCGCTACCTGCTCGCCTGTCGTGGCGTGCGCTCGACGCAGACCGTCACCGTCAAGCCGATCTTCGAGCGCGCATTCCGGGAGCACGGGCTCCCCGTGGCGATCCGCACCGACAACGGCGCCCACGAGCGGATGCATCGCACCGTGAAACGCCAGGCGATCAAACCCGTACGCGGCAGCTGCAGCGCTCAACAGCGCAACTTCGATGCGTTCCGCCACGAGTACACCGAGGAGCGGCCCCATGAACGCCTCCACCAGGAGACGCCGGCCTCCCAGTATCGCCCCTCGGCGCGCCGCTACCCGGAGCGCTTGTCGCCGCCGGAGTACCCGAGGCGCTTCCTCGCGAAGAAGATCACCACCGGGGGGACGTTCCGCTTCCAGCACAAGCTGCTCTACCTCGCCAACGCCATGGTCGATCATCACATCGGCTTGGAAGAAACCGACGATGGGATCTGGGGGATCTACTTCCGTACCATCCTGCTGGCGACGTTCGACGAACGCGATTACCTCATTCGAGGCTAACCAAAAGTGTTACCCATCCTCCCGGACACTTTTGTTATCCATCATCCCGGCTGTTCAGCCGAGAAATGCCTCACGTCAGCTCGCCCTCAACTGCCTCGCGGAGCGCCGCCGACCAACCGGCACTCCCTGCGCCGTTAGGAATTCGGCGGCACATACTCAAGATCTGCTCCGGAGTCCACGCGGAGGGCGGAGCCGGTAGCCGCTCACCGTCACGCAACCCGATCCGTACGCGCTCCCTATCCCACTCGGCATGTTGCTCAGTGCTCCATTCCATACGCTTCTCCTCCCGCGACAGCGGCTGTGCTCGGCCTAACGCTGAGTTCACCGGCGAGCCCTGGCTCTCGAGGTGCGAAGGTGATCGAGTAGAGATGCTCTCGCCAGGCGCCCACATGGTGGTCTGATCGCGCTCGTCCGGTGCAACGACTCGTTAGCCAGCGACCACCGCGATGTGCGGCGGCTGCAGTCACGCTTCGAAGTTCCACCCGATCGGCGGCCAGCCGGGCAAGAAGGGCGAGCGCCACGCCGAATCCTCGGTGCGAGGGCACGACGAAGAGATCCGCGACCTGCGCGCCGCCTGCCGCCAACTGCAGGTC
>JBOHTE010000370.1:0-1258 GCA_050733555.1 Gemmatimonadaceae bacterium
CCATCGCCTGGCACGCCGGCCTCTTCCTCGTGGGCGGCGTGGTGACGTCCGCCGTTCTCGCTTCGAATGTCCGGCTCGCCGCTCGACACACCGGCACGTCGCCGGTCCGCTATTCCGAACGGGATACGCACGAGCTGGTGGAGGTGCCGAGGCAAGCGCTCCGGTTGCTCCGGCTGGCGCCGTTCGGCGTCGCGTTCCTTGTAGGCGTCTACATGGCGGCGAACTGGATGACGTACGTCCAGGCCTTCCATGCGGCGCGGGTGGGTGCCAGCGATCCGTTGTTCGGCCGGGACATCGGCTTCTACCTGTTCAAGCTGCCCGCTCTCTCCGATGCGCTCGGCATCGCGGTCCTCGTGGTCGTGCTGTCGCTCGGCGCCGCGGGACTCGTGTACGTGCTGCGCGGACGGATCCGGATCGGCGCGCACGGCGGCTCGGCAGATCGCGGGGCGGAGATCCACCTGGCATCGCTCGCGGCCGTGATCTTTCTGCTCATGGCGGTGCAACTCTGGGTCGTGCGTACGGCGGAGCTCCTGTACTCGACCACCGGACCCCTGGTTGGCGCGAGCTACACGGACGTGCACGTCTCCCTGCCTGCCCTCCATGTCTCGGCGATCGCTGCGCTCATCGCGATAGGTCTCCTGATATACGGCGCCGTGCGCGGCAGCGTGCTCCGCCACCTGGCGATCGCTGTTGGCCTGTACGCCGCTGTTGGAATCGTGGGCCGGGGTATCGTTCCAATGACGGTGCAGAAGCTGGTGGTTCTGCCCAACGAACTGGTGAAGGAGACGCCGTACCTCCAGGACCACATCGCGGCTACGCGCGCGGCCTGGGGGCTGGACCACGTGCAGACGCGCGCCCTGAGCGGCGAGGCCACGCTCACGATGGCCGACATCAGGGCCAACACGCCCACGATCAACAACGTGCGTCTGTGGGAGCGCGACCTGCTCCAGCAGACGTTCAAGCAACTGCAGGAGATCCGCACGTACTACGATTTCATGACCGTGAACGACGACCGCTACCTGATTGACGGGGACTACCGGCAGGTGCACCTGTCGGTGCGCGAGCTGAATCCTGCCTCGCTGCCCACGCAATCGTTCATCAACAATCGTCTGACGTTCACGCACGGCATGGGCGTGACGATGGCGCCAGTGAACCAGGTGACGGACGAGGGGCTGCCGGTACTCTTCATCAAGGATCTGCCGCCCGTGTCCACCGTGAACGTGAAGCTCACGCGCCCGGAGATCTACTACGGCCAGGC
>JBOHTE010000371.1:0-10056 GCA_050733555.1 Gemmatimonadaceae bacterium
ACCCGCAGTACCGAGGGTCCGCGGCGCTCCCCCGCGCGGTGGGCGCGCGGCCGGCGCGCGGGCGTCGCGGTGGAGTCGCGCTGCCCTCCCCACTCCCCCTGTACCGTCCACTAGCTACCAGCTACCAGCATCTGCAGCCCCGCGAGCAGAGCCCGCGCGTTCCGCCCGATCACGCGCGTATCGTAGCCGCCCTCCTGCACCGCGAGCGTCGGCAGACCCAACGCGCCAATGGCGGCGCCAATGCGCTCGAATCCATCCGTCGTGATGGTCCACGCACCCGTGGGGTCACCCTTGGCGATGTCCAGTCCCACCGACACCACCAGATAGCGCGGCGCGAACTGCACGATCAGCTCGAGGGCCTGCGCGAGCGTGCGCAGATAGTCGTCGTCACCCACGTTCTCCGCGAGCGGGAAGTTGTGATTGCACCCCTCTCCCTCACCCTCGCCGCGTTCGTCCGCGAATCCGGCGAAGTAGGGGTAGGCGTAGCTCGGATCGCCATGAATGGAGATTGTGAGCACGTCGCGCCGCCGGAAGAAGATCTCCTGCGTCCCGTTGCCGTGATGGAAATCAATGTCGAGCGTCGCCACCCGCCCGCCGGCACTCAGCGCCTGCGCGGCGATGGCGGCGTTGTTGAAGTAGCAGAAGCCGCCGTACACCGCGGATTCCGCATGGTGGCCCGGCGGGCGGCAGAGTGCGTATACGAGCTGTTCGCCGCGGCGGATCAGCTCCGCGCCCGACATCGCGCAGTTCGCCGCCGCGCGCGCGGCGATGTACGCGTTGTGCGTGAGCGGCGTGAACGTATCAATGCAGTAGTACCCCGCCTGCACCTCTTCATCCACCGGCTTGCGCGCGCGCTGCCGAATGGGAAACACGTACGGATAGATCGTGCGGTCCGTCGCCAGTGTGAGACATACCTGCTCGAGATACCGGACAAAATCCGGATCGTGCACCGCGATCACCGGATCCACGCCATGATCGTGCACCTCCGCCACTTCCAGCCCCGGCAGGCTCCTGATGTAATGCATGATGCGCTCCACGCGCACCGGACGTTCCACGTAGCCGCGCTCGCGCACGTGGTGCAGCTGATGCTGCGGCGTGACCAGCACCTTGAACGGACGCGCGATGCCGTGCCGCAGCGGCGTGACCGCCGCCGGCACCCGCACACGCGGCGCCTGCAGTGCAATGGCGCCCTCGCGCACGGACGCCACGATGGAGCGAGCATACGGGTCGTCGCGTGGATACTGATATTTCCGGAAGAGGATCGCGCTGATCATGCCGCGTACCTCATCGGCCTGCGGCTCGCGCTCCGCGCCCAGCGAATCGAACATCACGTACGGCTCGCCCTCCACGCGTTCCGGCCGCTTCCCCTCGTAGTTCGTACCCTGGATGACGCGCGCGCCGTAGCGCTCATAGAACCGGATGCGTGCGCGATTCTCGCGACGCCGGACCGCATCGGATTCCAGCTCCGGCGCATCGGGTCGCACCTCCAGATACAGCCCGCGCGATCCCACCGCCACCAGGTATTCCCGCAGCGCCTCGTACAACGCACCGCCGATCCCCCGCTGCCGCACCGTGGGATCCACCACGATGAAATCCAGCAGCGTGGCGTTGAGATCGGTGTAGTGAAAGGCCAGCGCGAACGCGAACACGCGTCCCTGCTGCGGGTTCTCCGCGGTGATCAGGATCGTGCGCTGCCCAAGCTCGGCCTGCCGGCGCAGCAGATCGGGAATGCGCTCGGCATAGTCGCCATAGTACACGCCGAAGTAGCTGCGGAAGATGCGCTGCACCTCCGCCATGCGCCGCGGTTCGGTGTCCGCATCGAAGATGTGAACGAAGCGGATCGCCATCGCGTGCTCAGCGACCGGCTACGTGATACTTCTCGAGTATCGTGCGCACGCTGTCCAGCGGGATGGCTTCCACGGTGTGGCCATTCCCCGTCACCGTCGTCGCCATGAACAGCGAATCGTAGATCGCTTCCTCGGTTGCCTCCACCACGCCCTCGAACACCGCCGACATGGCATCGTTGGGCAGGTCGGCCACCGTGCGAACGCTGTCGTTCGCGGCCGCCGCCGCCGCATCGAAGCGGACGTGCCGTCGCACCGACAGGGCGGTGGAGAACGCGATCACGTAGTCGCCCGACCCGTTCGACGCCGACGATCCCGTTCGCGCCAACCCCATGATCGCGCGCGCCGCCACGCGACCGAGATTGCGGTCCGAGAGCGGCGCGTCGGTCGCCACCACGATCATGATCGAGCCGTCGCCATGCGAGCCCTCCACTTCGTGCTGGAAGGCGTAGCGCCCCAGTTCCTTCCCCACGGGCGCGCCGAGCACCTGGAGAATCCCGCCGAAGTTCGTCTGCACCAGCACGCCAACCGTGTAGCCGCCAAGCGCTGCCGGGAGCACGCGCGACGACGTGCCAATGCCGCCCTTCCAGCCAAAGGCGATCGTGCCCGTACCGGCGCCCACGCTCCCCTCCTCCACCGGCCCACCGCGCGCACTCGTGAGCGCATGCCGCACCGCCTCCGCATCCACCGGACGCGAGCGAATGTCGTTCAGCGTACCATCGTTCGTCTCCCCCACCACCGGATTGATGGAGCGCACGTTTCCCATCCCCGGCTGCTCCAGCATCCAGCCCACCAGCGCGTCCCCCGCCTTCCACACGCACAGCGTGCACGTGAGCAGGATCGGCGATTCGATTTCGCCCAGCTCCTGCACCTGCGTGACGCCGAGCAGCTTGCCGAAGCCGTTGCCCACGTGAATGGCCGCCGGCACGCGGTCCAGAAACATGTTGCCGTCGTGCGGCAGGATGGCGGTGACGCCCGTGCGCACGGAATCGCCGCGCACGATCGTGGTCTGTCCCACGCGCACGCCCGCGACATCCGTGATCGCGTTGAGCGCGCCCGGCCTGAAGATGCCGGGCGCCACGCCCAGCGTGCGGGCCCGTGCCCGCCCGGCGTCCGCGTTCTGCGCGGCGAGTGATGTGGCGCCAATCATGAGTATCAGCAGTGCACTACGGAGCATGTCTATCCCGCTACCACAGTGAGCAGAAACGTCGCGCCGCTGTCGGAATGCACGGCGTGCTCCACCTTCGCGTTCACCACGAGCAGGTCACCGGCATCGAGCTGATGGCGCGTCCCCGCCACATCGAACTGCATGTGCCCGTCGAGCACCTGCACCGCGATGGGCCCGTCCGCCCGATGCGTGGGGATGTCGCCGCCCGGGGCGAGCGCGATGAGCGTGATGCGCAGCGCGCCCTCCTTCACGAGCGTGCGCGCGTTGCGGCCATGTTGCGTGAGCAACTCGGCGCTCTCCACGCGCTCCCGCTCCTCGCCGATATGCAGGAGCAGCGCGTCGCCGGACAGTGGACGGTCAATGGAGGACATGTTGGGGATGGTGAGGGGTGACTTACAGTAATGCGGGCATCGTCCTCTCCCCGCTACCCTTCCCCGGGGAATCGGCAATCGGGAATGGGGAATCGGGGAGGAAGACCTCCCCACACCGCACCCCACCACGTTTTTTCACAGCCGCCTCCCCCCGCTACATCATTCCACATTCCCACGACTCCCCATTCCCGATTGCCCATTCCCAAGGGCGGGGCGGTGGTGCCGGGACCTTGCCTATCCCTCCAGTAGCCTCACTCCCCCCTCAACACCACCGCAGGATTCGTTCGCACGGCACGGACAGTGGGCGCAGCGCATGCCGCCACCGCGACGAGGAGAAGCGTGAGCGCCGCGCCCCCGATTATCCACGGATCGCGCGCCGACGTCCGATAGAGCACCGGTTCGAGTATGCCATGCGCGATAACAATCACCGCGGCGCCCACTATCAGCGCGACTGCCACGGTGCGCAGCGCGTCGCCACCGATGACACGCAGTACGTCGCCGGTATCCGCACCGAGCGTACGCCGAATCGCAATCTCGGACGCCCGCTGCGCCATGGCGAAGGAGACCACGCCGTAGAGTCCGATCATGGCGATCAGGACCGCGACGGTGCCGAACAGTGAGAAGAGCAGGGCGGCCAGACGCCACGGTCGAAGTTGCGGAGCGACGACGCTCTCCATCGCCGCGATACTCGGCGCAGGCAGATCGGGTCGCGCGGTGAGGATCGCGCGGCGCACGGATGGGATGACCGCAGCGGTCTCTCCCCGCACGCGGATGTACATGATGGCCGGCAGTGTCGGATACGTGTTCTGCGCCAGCGGCACGTACACCTGATAGGTGCTCTGGTTGAACATGTCGTACAACTGGAAGGTCGGTATCACTCCGACGACCGTCACACACGGACCGTTGCTGTTCTTCGGTGGCTCGTGCAACAGCAAGCACTGGCCGAGTGCATCCCTGCCCGGCCACAGATAGTGCCCAAGGGCCTGATTGATGATGGCGACTCGCGGCGCCCCACGACGGTCGGCGGCATCGAAGTCGCGCCCGCGAAGCGAGTGCGCGCCCATGGTGCGAAAGAAGCCGCTGTCCACCGCGGCCTCGATCGGCGCGTCCACGCCAACGTGCCAGTAGTAGTCATCATCGTGCTCCGTCGTGTACACGCCGGCTGCGTGGCCATAGCCGTATCCGGCGTCCGCCAGGGCCACGCGCTCCACACCGGGCAGCGCCCGAAGCCGTTCCGCCAGCAACCCATACATGGAATCGAGCCCTACGCCGGGCACGCGCAGCAGGCGCTCCAGGTCGAAGTACACAACTGCGGTGTGGTTCAGATCGACGCCCAGATCGTGCGCCAACACTCGACGCAGACTCTGCACGGCCAGCAGCGCCATTACCAGCAGCACCATGCCAATCACCGCCTGCATGCCGAGCAGCACGGTGCGCGCCCGCGCGGTCCTCACGCCCATGGTGCCGCCAACGCCCTTGAGCGCGCGCATGAGATCGAGCCTGGCGCTCTGCAGCCACGGTGCCATCGCGAGCACCACCGTTACACCGAGCGCAATCAGTGCCGTGATGCCGATGAGCCGTACGTTCAGGACGCCACCCACGCCCGTATCCGGCAGCAGCCGCACCTGCAACGCCCGACTTCCAATCACCGCGAGATAACACGCCGCTGCGCCGCCCAGCGAAACCAGCACGAGCGATTCAGCGAAAAGCTGTCGCGCCAGTCGTCCGCGCCCCACGCCGAGTGCCAGCCGCACCGCGACTTCGCGGCGCCGCATCACCGCGCGCCCCAGCATCAGATTAGCCACGTTCGCGCACGCGATGAGGAGCACCAGCACCGACAGGCCACCCAGCCAGATGAGCACGGTAGTTTGCTGCGGCGCATCCGGTCCACGGCCGGCGATCACCGAAGCGGGAATGACATTGTAGAGCGTATCCAGTTCATGTGCGGCGGCGCTGTGGCGCATGACCGCGGTCGCCTGCGCGGCGGCAATCGCTCGCGAGACACCTGGCTTGAGCCGCGCCAGGGCGGTTAGCCACGTGGATCCCGCCCCATCTGACCAGAGCGCCGGAAATTCCGCCGGCGCTGTGACGGTTACGGGAAGCCACACATCCGGCGCGGCCGCCTGCACGCCGCGAAATCCGGGTGCCGCAACGCCAACGATCGTGTAGGCAAGACTCCCGAGTGATACCGACCGCCCCAGCACCGACCGGTCGCCGGCAAACTGTCGCTGCCAAAACCCATACGCGAGCACCACGAGCGGCGGACCGCCCGCCCCGCCGTCCGTGGGAAATCCATCCGCCACGCTGAAGAGCCGCCCGAGCGCCGGATGCACGCCAAGCATCGTGAAGAAGTTCGGCGTGACGAGCGTCGTTCGTACGCGAAGAGCATCAGGACCCACACCGAGCGAGACGGACCACGAGTCGTACGCAGCGACATCGGCGAACGTGGGAACATCGCGAGCAAACTCCAGCACCGCGGGATAGCTGGTGGATCGTCCCATGTCGCCGTGACTGGTCGCGCGCGCACTCGCGTAGACGAGCTGCGCGAGGCGTCCCGCATCGCTGATGCCCGGCGGCGGCCGAAACAGCAACGCGTCGAGCACGCTTGCCATCATGACATTGGCGCCAATACCTACCGCAAGCGTCCCCACGACGATTGCTGCGAATCCGGGTGCACGGCGCACCTGTCGTAGCGCGTAGTGCAGATCCTGTCGCAAATCAGCGAGCCATCTCTCGAGTCCCGGCTCGGGATAGGGGTACGGTACGAAGTGACGGCGCATTGGAGAGAGGGTGAGCGGCTACCGGGAGCGCGCGGAGCGAAGATGCGAGAACGCTCCCCGCCCCGCCACCCCGCCCTTGAGAATCGGCAATCGGGAATGGGGAATGGTGGGAATGGGAAATAGTGAAGCGGGGTGAGGCGGCGGTGAAAAAAATGCGGTGGGGTGTGGCGTGGGAAGGTCTTCCTCCCCGATTCCCCATTCCCGATTGCCCATTCCCAGGGGCGGGGCGGAAGGGCGGGGACCATTCCCAAGGGCGGGGCGGAAGAGAGGGGCAAAGCCTGCCACCCACCCATCACGTCCCCTACATTTCCACCATGGCAACACGAACCCGCACCCGCTTCCTCATCATCGGCAGCGGTGTCGCCGGCCTTCACACGGCGTGGCGCGCGGCCGAGCATGGCGACGTCCTGCTGCTCACCAAGCGCACGCTCTTCGACAGCAGCACCGCATATGCCCAGGGTGGCATCGCTGCCGCGCTGGGCGCGGGCGATTCACCCGAACTGCACCGCCGCGACACGCTCGCGGCCGGCGACGCGCTCTGCGACAGCGCCGCCGTGGACGTGCTCGTCAACGAAGGGCCCGCGCGCGTGCGCGAACTGTTCGCCGCCGGCGCCCACTTCGATCTCGACCCGGGCGGCGGCTTCACCCTGGGCCGCGAGGCCGCACACTCCGCCGCACGCATCGTCCACGCCAATGGCGACCGCACCGGCGCCGAGGTCGCCAGCACGCTCATCAAGCGAGTCCGCGCCACGAGCCGCGTCAAGGTGCTCGAGCGCTCCCGCGCCCTGGACCTCATCGTGCACGACGGCGCCTGTGTGGGCGCGCGCGTGAGTCACGAGGGCGCGGCGCTCGAGATTCTCGCCGATGCCACCGTCCTCGCCACCGGCGGATGCGGACAGGTCTATCGCTACACCACCAATCCGCAGGTGGCCACCGGTGATGGCTTCGCGCTCGCGCACCGCGCCGGCGTCGAGCTGGGCGACATGGAGTTCGTGCAGTTTCACCCCACCGCGCTCGACACACCGGAAACACCGCTCAAGCTCATCTCCGAGGCGGTGCGCGGCGAGGGCGCCATCCTCGTGAACGATCGCGGCGAACGCTTCATGGTCGGACGGCACGAGCTCGCGGAGCTCGCGCCCCGTGACGTCGTCGCGCGTGAGGTGTTTCGCGAGCGGCACGATGGACACACGGTCTATCTCGATGCCACCGCCATGGGCGCCGAATTCGCCGCGCGCTTCCCCGGCATCTTCGCGATCTGCATGGCGCGCGGCATTGATCCGCGCATCGAGCGCATTCCGGTCACGCCTGCCGCGCATTACATGATGGGCGGCGTCGTCACCGATCTCGCCGGCCGCTCCAGCGCGCCGCGCCTCTATGCCTGCGGTGAGGTCGCCAACACCGGCGTGCACGGCGCCAACCGCCTTGCGTCGAACTCGCTGCTCGAGGGACTGGTCTTCGCCGAACGCGTCGCGCGCGACATGGCGGGCGTGACGCCGCGCACGGCGGAACCACCGCTCGGCACCTGGCGTGTCCCGCTGCTCCGCGATCGCGGCGCCGCGCAGGTCGCCGCCACCGCCGTGCGCGATACCATGTGGGAACACGCCGGCATCGCCCGCGTCGAATCCGGACTGCGCACCTGCCTCGCCGATCTCGAAGCGATCGAGGCGCGCCTCCCCGAAGGCGCCACCGAGGAAGCCAACCTCGTGGACACCGGTCGCCTCATCGTGCGCTCCGCACTCATGCGCGATGAATCCCGCGGCGGCCACTTCCGCAGCGACTACCCGCAGCCCGAGCGCGACTGGGCCGGCCTGCACATCCGCGTCGTCTCGCACCAGGACAGGGCGCGCGCCGCCGCTCACACCGAACCGTAATGTCCGCTACCGAATCCGTCGCGTCGCTGCAGCAGCACTCCGCTCCCGAATCCGTCGCGTCGCTGCACCAGCAGATCCGCTCGCTCGCCGCGGAGCGCAACGCCGTCATCCTCGCGCACAACTACGAACGCCCCGAAGTGCAGGACGTGGCCGACGTCGTCGGCGACTCGCTCGGCCTCTCCCGCGAGGCCGCGCGCACCACCGCGGACGTGATCGTCTTCTGTGGCGTGCACTTCATGGCGGAAACCGCCGCCATTCTCTCGCCGGACAAGACCGTCCTGCTCCCGGATCTTCGCGCCGGCTGCTCGCTCGCCTCCACCATCGACGCCGACCAGTTGCGTGAATGGAAAGCCGAGCACCCCGGCGCGGTCGTCGTCTCGTACGTGAACACCACCGCCGAGGTGAAGGCCGAGACCGACTACTGCTGCACGTCCGGCAACGCCGTCGATGTCGTGAACGCCATTCCGGCGGACCGCGAGATTCTCTTTCTGCCGGATATGTTCCTGGGCGCGCACGTGCGGCGCGTCACCGGGCGCACGAACATGCACGTGTGGATGGGCGAGTGTCACGTGCACGCGGGCATCACGCCCGAGCGCGTTGCCGAGCAGCGGGCCGCGCACCCGGAAGCCGAATTTCTCATTCACCCCGAGTGCGGCTGCTCGACGAGTCTGCTCGAAGCCATGTCCGCCGGCGACATCGATCCCACGGGCGTGCAGATCCTCTCCACCGAGGGGATGATTCGCCGGCCGGAACAGTCCCCGGCCCGCGAGTTCATCGTGGCCACCGAAGTGGGCATTCTCTACCGGCTACGCAAGGCGTACCCCGATCGCCGGTTCCTCGCGGCCGACGATCGCGCATCGTGCCCGTTCATGAAGATCACGACGCTCCCGTCGGTGCTCAACTCGCTCGAGAAGCTGGAGCATCGCATCACCGTGCCGCCGGAAATCGCAGCCCGTGCACGTCTCGCGATCGATCGCATGGTCTCGATTGGCGGTGGTCCCGCACCGGCGAACGCACCCGCGCAGCTCGTGGGCGAATGACAGCGCCGCAGCCGGCGCACGCGGCGCGACTGCGCTTCCCCCTCGCGGAGAGCGATCTCGACGCGCTCGTCCGCGCCGCGCTCACCGAAGATCACGCGTTCCGCGATGTCACCACGCTGGCGACCGTGCGCGAGGACGCCGTCGCGCGCGCCCGCATGGTGGCACGCGCCGATGGCGTGATCGCGGGGCTGCCCATCGCGCTCGCCACCTTCCAGTGCGCCGCCTCGTCCATTGACCATGAGATCCACGCACCCGACGGCACGCCCGTCGCACGCGGCACGAACATCCTGTCACTCGAGGGACCGGCGCGCGCCCTGCTCGCCGCCGAACGCGTCGCGCTCAACTTCGTGCAGCATCTCTCCGGAATCGCGACGCTCACCGCGCGCTACGTGGATGCCGTGCGCGGCACGCACGCGCAGATTCTCGACACGCGCACGACCACACCCGGCTGGCGCGCGCTGGAGAAGTACGCCGTGCGCTGCGGCGGCGGCGTGAACCACCGCGCCGATCTCGAAGCGGACGTCCTGATCAAGGACAATCATCTCGCCGCACTGGACGGCGATGTCGCGCTGGCGGTACATCGCACGAGGGAAATTGCGCCGGCCGGCGTTCGCGTCGAGGTTGAATGCGACGATCTCGAGCAGGTGCGCGCGGCCGTCGCTGCGCACGCCGACATCATTCTGCTCGACAACATGTCGCCCGCGCTCATGCGCGAGTGCGTTCAGCTGATCGCGGGGCGCGCGCTCACCGAAGCGTCCGGCGGCATCTCGCTCGACACGGTCCGCGCTGTCGCCGAGTCAGGCGTGGATCGCATCTCGGTGGGCGCGCTCACGCATTCCGCGCCGGCGCTCGATATCGGGCTTGATTTCACGAAGCTGGAATAGGGGCGGCGCACCGAACGAACGGCGTCAGGCACCAGCACGACCTCAGCGCGACCTTCAGCGTGGCACCAGCGCGGGGGGGCGGCGCGGACCCTCGGTAC
>JBOHTE010000372.1:0-5717 GCA_050733555.1 Gemmatimonadaceae bacterium
GCGGTGAACACCGCATGGGGAAGCACCGCGTTGTTGAAACGCGAATAGTCGAGCCCCAGCGCGATCGCGAGTCCGCCCTGGCCCACCAGCGCGAATCCCCAGTCGGTGCCCAGCTCCGGCAGCGCGTCGTTCAGCCGCGCGCCGAGCCGCGCGGTACCGACCTTCCCGATCACGCGCAGCAGGAGAAAGAGCAGCACCACCGTCCACCACCACCGCACGGTTGACGGATCCCAGCTTGCGCCCGCGAACACGAGCAGCACGAAGTAGAACGGCCGCTCCGATTTGGCGAGCGTATCCGAGATGACGGTCCGGCTCCCCGACGTGTTGATGAGCGTCGCGCCCACCACCATGGACGTGAGCACGGGCGACACGTGCAGATACGCCGCCGCGCCGCTCGCCAGGATGATCGCGCCGGCGAGCGAGATGAACAGCCGGTCCACGTTCGTCTCGCCGCCCAGGAACAGGTGGAAGAGCGTGCCGCCCACCACGCCAATGGCGAGCGTGATCACCGCCCACTCGGTGGGCGTGATGCCGCGAGCGGCGATCGTGTCGCTGGGGTGGAAGACGCAGAAGAGCAGCCCCATGGTGAGAATGCCGATGAGCGCATCCATGGCAGTCGCCACCTGCAGTTGCAGAACGATCGGTTCGCGCCGTCCCCCGATCTTGCGCGTCACCACCTCGATGCCGGCCGGCGCCGACACCGCCGCGATCGCGCCCAGCGCCACCGCCGGCACGATGCTCTGCGTGATGTCGCCACGCCCGGTGACCAGCCAGATGAGATACGCGGACACGCCCCCCACCATGAACGCGGTGAGGATCGCCTCGATGAAGCCGAGCCGGTAGGTGCGCGCGTGGATGCGCACCAGCGCCGGCAGATAGAACTGCATGCCGACGATCGCGCCGATCCACCCCAGCGCGAGCGTGATGAGCGGCGCGAACCCGGACATGGTCTGCGCCGACAGAATCCCCGACACGTGCGGTCCGAGCAAAATGCCGAGCAGCAGATACTCGGCGCCGCTCACCAGCATGAATCGCTTCGCCAGCCAGTCGAACGCCACATGCGCCGCGAGATACGCGACGGCCACGGCGAGGATCAGGATGAGGGGGGCGGACATTCTGATGGCTGGTGACGGCGAGAGTTGGGAGCAGGGCGTCGCAGAGAGTTGGGAGAGTGGCGAGTCCCCAGCTACCAATACCCACCGATCACCCCAAGGGGCTGCCCCATGGGCTGCCCCTTTCCTACCAGCTACGGCCGTTCACACTTCGATGCATCGAACTGGGTATTCACCTGCTCCATCTGGCCGCTCAACGCTTCGTAGCGTTCCGCGCGCTGGCTGTCGAGGGATGCCCCGGCGGAGCGGTACGAGGTGGCCAGCGCGATGAAGGCATCATCCGCGCCACGGTAGCCCGTGGCCAGTCCGGAGCAGGAAATGCGCCGCTGGGCGAAGTCGGCGTCGCGCACCTGGAAGTTGCGGATGGCGATTTCGAGCGAATCGGCAACCGCGTCGAACGCCAGGGCGTGGGCGTCCGACGTGGGCGCGGCCGGTGTCGCGGAGGTGGATGCGGCGGACGCCGCCGGTGCGGCGACCGTGGCCGGCGTGTCGGACGACGCCACCGTCGTGGACGCACCAGCATTCGGCGGCACCGCGCCCATGGTGGCGTTGGGCGTGCTGGTATCCACTACCGTGCTCGGGAGCGAGTCCTCCGTTGCCGAGCGCGCCGTGAGCGACTCGGCGGCGGCGCTGTACGCGTTGCGGTTCGGCGAGGTCGTGGAGGCTCCGCTCATCACACCCCGGAGCTGCGCCAGCACGTTGGTCGTGCCGGGCGGACCCGTGAGGTCGCGCTGGCTCCAGACGAAAATCGCCAGTCCCGCCGCGATCACCGTGAGGAGCGCCACCGGGAGTGCACCCAGCCGGATGCGGCGCGGCAGGGGCCCCGGAATCAGCGGCATCTCGCCGGTGCGCACCGCTGACGGAATGACGACCGGTAGCTGCGCCATGCTGCGCGAGAAGGGGTCGCGCGACGCCGGATCAACCGGCGGAAGCGGTGGAACATATGATTCGGTGCTCCGCGTGACCGGCTCCTCGCGTTCCACCAGGTCGGCGGTCCGGTAGTTCTCCCACTCGACTACCGTGCGGCGGCGTCCGCCCTCGAGCATGGCGTCGTCGTCCAGCAGCTCATGGAAGGGGAGGAAGATCCCCCCGTCGCTCGGGAGCGCGCGGTAGAACCCCCCGGCGGGCGCGCTCCCTTCCGTGGTCATGACGAGACCAACCTGGAACGGCTCGACGAAGCGCGTGCGCTGCGTCTCGGCGTCGCGCCGCGAGGGGTGTGCGCCCACGAAGGCGGCGCTGTGATACCAGCCGGCGAGCGGGATGCGCCGCCGGCGGACTTCGAGCTGCACGCCCAGCCACTGTTCTTCCGGGATCTGCGCCGGCTCACCCTCGGGAATGGCATATCCCGTGCGGGAGGCAGCGAACAGGACAACGTACTGTTTGCCGGTTTCCGGGCATTCGAAGAGCTCCCCGAGCAGGAAACCGAGGAGTTCCTGCTCGGGATCGGATGTCAGGTGGCGCGCCACCTCGCGCAGCAACCCTTGCGTGACGAACACAAGGGGCTCCAGTATCCCCGGCACGCGAGGCACCGCGCTCACCGGATCCCACCGGATGGAGCGTGCGAGCGGAATCGGTCTCCGCTGGACGGCGGTGCTGCTTCTCATGGGTGAGGACAAGATAAGCGCAGCCGAAGTCGAGTCGTTAGTGGTTCCCGGACTGCCATCCGTCAGGCATGTGGCAAATAGCTGACCGCTGGTCGCTCACGGCTAATAAAACTACCCCAGGCTACCTCCAATGCTCCTGCTGCACGTCGTTGGCGCCCGTCCGAACTTCCCAAAGCTCGCACCCGTCCATCGCGCCGGGCGCACCGCCGGCGTGGATCAGGTCGTCGTGCACACCGGCCAGCATTATGACGACGTAATGTCCGCCGCGTTTTTCCGCGAGCTGGACATTCCCACGCCGGATGTGGACCTGGAAGTCGGATCGGGCTCGCATGCCATGCAGACCGCGCGGATCATGGAGCGCATGGAGCCCGTGCTGCTGCAGTGGATGCCGGACTGGGTGGTGGTGTATGGGGACGTGAACTCCACGATGGCCGCATCCATCGTCGCTGTCAAACTTGGCCTGCGCGTGGCGCACGTTGAAGCCGGCCTCAGGAGCAACGACTGGCGCATGCCGGAGGAGATCAACCGCATGGTGACGGACCGGCTCTCGTCGCTCCTGCTCACCCCATCGCGCGACGCGGATGCGACGCTCAAGGCGGAAGGAAAGAAGCCGGAGGAGATCGTGTTCGTGGGGAACGTGATGATCGACTCGCTCTTTCACGCCCTGCCGCAGGCGCGCCGCAGCGGATTTCGCCAGCGACTGGCAATGAACGGGAGCGCGGTGGTGGTGACGCTGCACCGTCCGTCGAACGTGGATGACGCCGAGCGATTGGGCGCGATCGCGAGCGCGCTGCGGGAGATCGCGGAGGAGCATGATGTGATCTTCCCGGCGCACCCGCGCACGCGACAGCGACTCGAAGAAGGCGGGCACGACCTGGGCAAGGTGCGACTGTTCGAGCCGGTGGAGTACACCCAGATGCTCGACCTGGTGGACGGCGCGCACGTGGTGATCACGGACTCCGGCGGCCTGCAGGAGGAGACGACGGCGCTTGGCGTGCCGTGTCTCACGGTGCGGGAGAACACGGAGCGGCCGATCACGATCACGGAGGGGACGAACCGGCTGGTGCCGGATCCAAGGGAGCTGGTGGAGGCGATCCGCGGGCTCAAGCGAACGGAGCGGCCGAAGTGTCCGGAGGGATGGGACGGGAAGGCGGGGGAGCGGGTGGTGGAGGCGCTGGTGGCAAGAGGGTAGGGTGATGACGCACGAGGAGTATAACGACGCCGTGAGTGAGATCGAGGCGTTTCTTGACAAGGGCAGGCTGCAGAAGGGACTGACCCGGGCGCAACTCGCGCGGCTCCTGGGTGGCCGGTCACGTGTGTCGGACTTCTTCATACAACGGCGGCCACTTTCACTCGGCCAGGTCGAGAAGCTTCGGGGGGCGCTCGGCATCCCGTCGGACCTGCTGATCGCGTGACAGGGGAGCCGAAGTTATCGTCATTCCGGCGCTCGCCGGAATCTCGTGACTCGCCACTCGTCCAGCCTTGCGTTCTCCTAACGCACCGTTCATCCTAGGTATTCTTCGGGACGTTGCACCAATAAGCGGGTTTGTGCGATGCGCGCAAATCTTGCGGTAGCTTTGTCCCACGTGACTTCCCGTGAGAGAAAGCAATGTCGTGCGGTACCGAACTGTGTTGGCAGCTACTCTATACGAAGCCAAACGCGGAAACGTGGGTGGAGATCAATCTGCGCAGGCAGGGATATGCAACGCTGTATCCGCAGGTTCGAGGACGTAGCGGACTGAAGCCACTTTTCCCGAGATACATCTTCGCGGGTTTCCTGCCTGAACGGTCGTCGCGCCCGCTGCGGAGCACCATGGGCGTGTTGTACGTGGTGCACTGCGGGGCCGAGCCCACGCGAGTGCCACACGAGGTGATCGCGGAGGTGCGGGAGCGAATGGATGAGTGGGGGGTGGTGACGCTCGAACAGCCCAAGGTGTCGGACCCTCTGTTCGACCGGCGGGAGCGGGAACGCTTGCGCGCGCTGGTGAAGCTGGCGGCGGCGGGGTTCAGGGTACGGGTGGCGTGACGGTGGTCACTTCGTTCCATCGCTGATCAGGCCGAGTTGCGCGAGCTGGTCCAGCAGATTCTTCAGAGCCTCGGCAGTGCTGCCGCCAGTGACGCGCGGCTTCGCAATGGGTTTCGCACCAAAGAAACCGAGCTTCGCATCGGGCCCGCCTCCGTGTCGCAGCAGGCCACTCACGCCAAGCGCGCCAGTTCCCAGCATGCCCGCGGCGGCCCGTGAAATGCCGCAGTCGGGGCGCGTGCCGATCTCGCCGAACAGGAGTTCCGCTCCGGGAGCTGCATTGGGCGGGCCGAGGATGATGGGACCCTGCCAGAGTGTTGCAACGATGGCATCTGCGTGTGTGAGCTCGGCGAAGCCTTCCACTATCACGCGCACTCCTGCCAGTGCGTGCGCGGTGACCACGATGGATTTGTCGATCGTGCCGCCGGCGAGCGCAACGCCGTTGAGGCGCAGCATCGCTCCGTCCTTCGTGACCGTGATGACAGGGCGGAGAAAGATGTCCCAGGTGGTGGTGGCGTCGGGCGCGACGGCGAGCAGCTCGCGAAAGGTGAGCGTGTTTGCCGAGTTGTCGGTGACGTCCGCCGTCTGACCCTTTCCGGTTCCCGCGGTGGCAATCCAGCTCCAGCCTGCGTACTGGTGCGGAGTCCACCTGGCGTCCTGGCCCGTGATGGTCGTGCGGGACGCGGAGGATGTGCTCTGCTTCACGAGCGTGGGCGGGTTGAGGACGCGGATGCCGGAGAGCTCCGTGTAGTGCGCGCCCGTCGTGATCACGTCGCCGCCGCCCGCCGCCGCGCCGTTCGGCACGAGACGGGGGCTGCTCACCTCGATGTCCGAGAGGCGTACGGACCAGAACACGCTGTAGGGGTTGTAGCTGTAGTCGAAGAGCTTGCGACTCTCCTCGGAGCGGATGCCGGAGACCACCAGGTAGCCCTGCAGTCCGTGTACCACCTGGAAGTCGGCGACGCCCGCGCTCTGCAC
>JBOHTE010000373.1:0-1709 GCA_050733555.1 Gemmatimonadaceae bacterium
CACCATTGCAGTGTATACCCCTGGGCGCAAGAGGTTGTGCCAGCCACCCGGCGATCTGATATTGGTGACCCCTCCCGCAACGATTGCCCTGCCCGGTACCGCGCCCCGCGCGCGGCGCTTCGCATGGGCCAACGACCAGTCTATCCGACGCGCCGTAATGGGCATCGCGGTCATCGCGATACCGTTCGGCTTTGCGCTGCATCGGGTGATGACGCCGTTCCCATGGATGGGAGCACTGCTGCTCCTGCTCGTCGCGACGGCGACCCGGCTGTTCGGCATTCCGCTCCCGGGCAAGGGCTACACGAGCTTTACCGTTGGCGCGGGGCTGGCCGCGGTGCTGGCGCTCGACTGGGGCGCGGGCGCCCTCGTCACCGCCATCGGGATCATCCTGGGCGACAAGGCCGCGCGCAATCTGCCGTGGCGCAACGCGCTTTCCAACGCGGCGCACTTTGCCACGGCGTGCGCGCTGAGCGGAACCGTCTACGCCGCACTGGGCGGCGACATGGCGGCGCACGCCTTCGGGACGCCCGGCACGATGTGGCGGCTGCTGCTGTTCGCCGCGGTGTTCATCGCGAGCGTCACGCTCACGTTCAACCTGCAGCTCCGCCTGTCGCAGGCGATCGCGTGGGTGGATCCCCGTCTCACGGCGCGCTGGGAAGCAACGGTGAACGTGCTGGCGACGCTGCTGGCGTTCGGCGGCCTCTGGCTGGCGTACATGCACTGGAGTCCCGCGCAGTACCTCGAGCTGGGCCTCGTGCTCGCGGGCGTCATGGTGCTGCTCCACTGGCTGGTGCGGCAGGGCGCCACCGGACAGAGCATGCAGCTCGTGAACCGGCTCACGAGCGCGATCAGCGCGCGCCCCGAGCTCACCCGCGCGCTGAGCGACGTGAAGCGCCTCACCCGCTTCCTCGTTCCATGGGAATCCATGGAAATTTCCGCGTATGATCCGCTGACGAACCGCCTGCACCCGCTGGTGGACACATCCCGGCCGGCGCCGCTCGCCGACGGCGTGGAACCCGATGGGATTGCGCGGCTGGCGCTCGAGCGCGCCGCGGCCGTCACCGACATTGACTATCGCGAAGCGATGGGCGGGAGCCGTTCGCGAAGCGGATCGGCCATCGCGGTGCCACTGCAGGTGGGCCGTCGCATCGTGGGGCTCTGGACGGTGCGCCACAGCCGGATCGAGATGTACCGGCACTTCGACGCCGGGCTGCTCGAGCAGGTCGCGCCGCATCTCGCCCTGTCGCTGTCGCTGGATGCGCTCATTCAACCGGTGCTCAACGTGTCCGGACAGATGGCGGAGCACGTGGAATCGGTAAGCGCGACCACGCAGCAACTGCACGCGTCGGCCCAGGAGAGTGCCACCACCGCGCGGCGACTGGCATCCGAGGTGCGCGCGCTGTCCGACACGCTCTCACGCGGTGCGACCGACGCGGAGACGGCGCGCGAGACGGCAGATGACACCGTGGCGCAGGGTGGCGCGACCCGGGACAGCGGCATCATCATGCTGCGTGATGCGCGCGCCGTGCGCGGCGCGACGGAGCAGGCATCACAGCAGTTGACCGCCGCCGCCGCCATCGTCCAGCAGGGAGCGGAGCAGGTGTCCCGCCTGCAGGACGTCTCGAGTGCGGTACAGAAGTTCGGGCAGACCATCACGTCGCTCGCCGATCAGACCGGCCTGCTCGCCCTGAACGCCGCGGTGGAGGCGG
>JBOHTE010000374.1:0-2028 GCA_050733555.1 Gemmatimonadaceae bacterium
TAGAGCGATGCCCTGCCGCCGAGCTGCCTGGACACGGCAATGCGCGGCGTGAACTCCGCGTCGAACGACCGCTCCTGCACTTGCGTCGTATCGAAGAGCTGGTTGTTCACCAGCAGGTTTCGAATGCCGAAGCGGTTCTTGTTGAGGCTCGCCCCCGCAGTCAGCGTCAGGGCACTCGGCAGCGTGAAATTCCACTCGGTGTAGAGCGACGCGGTGGACGCATAGTTCTCCTGGTCCGTGGGGCGCTCGGGGAACGGAGGCGCCGGAATGATGAACACGCCATTCGTCGAGATGTTCGAGCGCTGCAGTGACACCCCGAGTGTACCGGTGACCCCCACGCGGCCCGCGCGGCCATTGTAGCCGAACGCCGAGCGCAGACCAAAGTTGAACTGGTTGACATCGGTGAAGCCGTGCGCGAACGGCTGCCCCAACGTGCGCCCGATCCCGAACACCGTGGTCTGATTGGTGAACTGATCGCTGAAGCGATAGTGGTCAGTTACACCCGCCATGAAGCTGTTGACCTGGATGTGCGAGTCGTTGGCGAGGTACGCCGCATTGCTCTCCGGAATGCGATCGTAGAACGACGTGCTGTCAATCTCGCCGGCCAGCTCCTCGAACGAGCGGTTGTAGGAGAAGTACGCGGACACGAGCTGGTTGACGCCGACGTTGAAGTCGCCATTGGCGCGCAGGTAATCCTTGTTCGACGCGCTGTGCGGCCGGAACGAGTCGTACTGCTGATGGCCGTAGTCGAGCGCGATGTCCGAGCTGCTCGTCGCGGTCTGCAACGAGGTGTTGCTCCGGAACAGTCCGTTGCTGCCGCCCAGAATCTGCTGGCTGACGCTCGTCTGGTCCGGCGTGGGGCGCGCCGTGGTGAGCAGCACGGTGCCGCCGATGGCGCTTCCGTACTGGCTCGACGCCGGTCCCTTGATGACTTCCACCGTGCCGAGCGTGGCGTAGTCGATGTCATCCAGCACCGTGGCGCCCGTCGCATCCGTGACGGGAATGTCATTCAGGAAAACCTGGTAGCCGAGCCCGTTGGAGTTGGGACTGTTGCCGCTGGTGCTCGGGTAGTAGCCGCGAATGGTGATGCGCGCGCCACCCCATGGCGTGCGTGATTGCATGAACACCCCCGGCACGCTGTTGATGGAACTCTCCAGAGTCAGCCCGCTGGAGCGATCGAGATCGTGTTGCGTGAGAATCGCCACGGAGGGCGCGGGTCGCTTCGCCACGATCTCCACGCCGGGCAGCGTGACCGCTGATGGCGTGAGACGGATGCGCAGGACCTTGCTCGCATCGGCCACGGGAATTTCCGCGGTGGCATAGCCCAGGCTGGTCACCGTAATGCTGGATATCGCCGCGCCCGCGGTGAGTGTGAAGGCACCAGCCTCGTTGGTCACGGCGCCCGTGGCGGTCCCGGTCACGAGGACCGTTGCTCCCGGAATGGGTGCGCCGGTCTGCCGGTCGACAACGGTGCCACGCAGGGACGTCTGGGCAGCGAGAGCGGCGGGCATGACCAACATCAGCAGGGCGGACACGAATCTCTGCATGCAGCAGTTCCTTGATCGTCATAGAGAGGTGGCCCCGTCCTCATCGCGGAGTCCGGAGACCCGGCACGCCGAACGGGCCTGGGGACGAGCACATGAAAGATGGACACGATGAGGGTGGTGTCCATGCCCGTTCCACTACGAATATGCCGCGACGAATGTTGACGTTCTATTCTTCAGTGCTGCTGGCCCGCTTGCGCATCAAATCCTGCTCCTGCGCGTTCTGCGTGAGCGCGGCGGCGCGCGTGAATTCGGCGCGCGCTTCCTCTCTCCTGCCGAGCTTCGCCAGCAGGTCGCCGCGCACGGCGGGTAGCAGGTGATAGTTCCGGAGCGCCGGCTCCGTCGTCAGCGGGTCGACGATCTCGAGTCCCGCGGCGGGCCCGAACGCCATGGCGTGGGCGACGCCGCGATTCAATTCCACCACAGGCGATGGGGTACGCTGCGCGAGTGTATCGTAGAGCGTGGCAATGCGCACCCAGTCCGT
>JBOHTE010000375.1:0-4553 GCA_050733555.1 Gemmatimonadaceae bacterium
GAGCCGGTCCTCCAGCTCGGCGCCGAGACGCTCGGCGACCTCGCGCGGAGGAGCTCCCAGCGACGGCGCCAGCAGCAGCGCCGCGTTGGTCGCATAGTCACCGAAGTCGGCTTTGGGCGGGCGCTCGAGTACGATCGCATCGGGCCTGCCGAGACCACCACCCCCGGCCCCGCCGGCCTTGGCGAGCGCACCGGCGACCGCCAGGACGGCCTCGCGCAAGCCATCCAGCGGCGTGGGAACGCTCCTCATGAGATCTTGCAAACGGACTCTGTCATCGATCTGTGCCCACCGGTTGCGATACTAGCTGCGTGAACTGGTATCAGGTGGTGGATGCCGATCAGTTCTTTCTGCCCGGGGACCACGCCGGTGAGCTGGAGACCAGCGTCATGCTGCATCTCGCGCCGGAGCTGGTCCTCCCCTTGGCCGAGGCCGGGCCCGGTACGGCGCGGCGCTTCAGGATTCAGGGATTCCGTGAAAAGTGGGCGTGGACGCCGCGCGCCTGGACGCAGGTGACGGACGACACGGGCATCGGCGATCCGCACGGAGCGACCGCGGCGAAAGGCGCGGAATTTACCGACCTTGTCATCGCCAAGCTCGCAGAATTTCTGGTGGAACTCGCCGCGGCGGACGTAAGCCAGTTGTACGAGTTAGCATGCGTCTCGCAAAGAGGTGATGCCACGGCGGCTCGCAGGCGTCACGCACGCTGTTCCACGCGAAATCATGCGGAGCAGGGCAGCCCATGGGCAGCCGCTTGAGTTGTTACTGCCCCTCCACCGCTCGCTCGGCCTGCACTGCGCTGGCGGGACCTGCCCGAGTGGCCCGCAGCGGGCACGAGCGTCGCCAGTAGCGCCACAATCAGCAGCGCGCCGCACTCGCGACTCGCGTGGGATCGCGCGGCGCGGTTGTGTCGTGGAGAGCATGCTCGTAGCGGCGAGCCCGTCAAGCATCCGGCACGCGTCGTGCTTGCCGCGGTCTCCTGACAGCCGCATACTCCTCACATGGCCGCAAGCGACTCCAACTCCGATCGGCTGGCCGCAGTGCGCATGCGCACCGAACTCACCGCCGGCACACAAGGGCAGAAGCGTCCACGAAGCGCCAAGGCGCGTGCCGTGGTGGCGGCAGCGATCGCGACGATCGCCACCCTCGTGCTCGTCTTCATCGGGTCACGCGGCTTCGCGGATTTCGATGCCGCGCTCATTGGCTACTTCGTGGCCACCGTGTTCGCCATCGCTGCACTCACGTATCGCTATGCCCTCTGGATCGAGCGGCCGCCCACGGGGCATTATTTCCGCGCGGGCTGGGCCACGTTTCTGTCCTGGAAGAATTTCCGGCGCTACACGACGCTGGTGCCCCGCGCGCTCTGGACCGACATCGTCGGCCAGACGTTCATCCGCAAGCGAAGCACCGCGCGCTGGCTCACGCACCTGGCGATCTTCTGGGGCGTCGTGCTCTCGGTGCTCGTCACCGTGCCACTCACGTTCGGCTGGGTGCGGTTCACGCTCGTGCCGCCGGACCGATACACAGCGTGGTTCTTCGGCTTCCCGGTGCTCACCTTCCCTATTCACGCGGGGATCGGCTTCGCGACGTTCCACGTGCTGGATTTCACCGCCGTGCTGCTCATCGCCGGCGTGACGGCCGCGATGTGGCGGCGCATTCGCGACACGGGGCTGCTCACCACGCAGCGTTTCGGCTTCGATCTGATGCCGCTCATCCTGCTCTTCGCCATCGCCATCACGGGGCTCGCGCTCACGGCGTCCTCAACCTGGTGGGGCGGTGCGTTCTACTGGTTCATCGCGCTGGTGCACCAGGTGGTCGTCGTGCTCTGGCTCATCTCGCTGCCCTTCGGGAAGTTCTTCCACATCGTGCAGCGGCCGGCGAGCATTGGCGTCACGTTGTACCAGCAGGTGGCGCAGGACGTGGAGTACTACGGGCACGAGCCGCAGCCCGCAACACCGCTGCCGCACCGCCTCGTGACGCACTGCCGCCGTTGTGGAGCGGAAGCGCCGTCCGCGCTCTTCATCACCGACCTCGAGGGTGTGCTCGCCGACCTTGGCCAGCGCTACGATCTCGGTGCGGAACGGGGATTGCTGCAGGACTACTGTCCCACGTGCAAGCGCGTGATGCGCGCGGACGCCTACTACGCGCTGCTCAAGCGCGACTTTCTCTGAGAGCGCGGCATGACGGTCAACAAGGATTTCTTCGACACGACGCGCGCGTTCAACTATGACTTCCAGTCGTCGGGGCCCACGCCCGCCGAGTGGACGGCGGCGACGCACGCGGCGGAGCAGCTCGTGCCCACGCACTGCGCCTTCTGCGGCGTGCAGTGCGCGATGTACCTGCGAGTGAAGGACGGACATGTGATTGGCGTCGAGCCTCGCGACTACCCGCACAACCGCGGGTCCCTCTGCCCCAAGGGCGTCGTCGCGTATCAACAGGCCGATCATCCCGATCGCCTGCTCTACCCCATGATCCGCCGGCACGGCACGCTCGTGCGCGCGAGCTGGGATGAAGCGCTGGATCTCGTGGCGAATCGCTGGCGCGCCATCCAGGCGGAGCACGGCAAGGATGCCGTCGCCATCTACAGCGGCTCGTCCATGACGAACGAGAAGTGCTACCTCATGGGGAAATTCGCGCGCGTGGCGCTCGGCACGCGCAACGTGGACTACAACGGCCGGCTGTGCATGTCGTCCGCGGCCGGCGCATACGAGCGGGCGTTCGGCCTGGACCGGTCGCCGGTGCCCATGCCGGACATCGCGCTGGCGGACGCGATTCTCGTGGTCGGAAGCAACGTGGCCGAGTGCTTCCCCGTGGCCATGCAGTGGATCTGGCGCGCCCGGGATCGCGGCGCACGACTGATCGTGGTGGATCCGCGCGAAACGCCGGTCGCCCGCACGGCGGATCTATGGCTTCCCATACGACCAGGCGGCGACGTCGCGCTGCTCAATGCCATGCTGCGCGTGATCATCGATGACGGACTGGTGGACGAGTCCTACGTCCGCGAGCGCACGAACGGCTGGGACGAGGTACAGGCCGCCGTGATGCAGATGTCCATGGAGGAGACGGTGCGCGTCACGGGCATTCCCGCCGCGCGCATCGTGGCGGCGGCGCGGCTGTACGGCCGCGCGGCCACGTCGCTCATCATGCACGCGCGCGGCATCGAACACTCCACGCACGGCGTGGACAACTGTCTCGCCTGCATCAACCTCGCGCTGGCGCGCGGCCAGGTGGGCAGGCCCGGTGGCGGCACGATGATGCTCACCGGACAGGGGAACGGACAGGGCGGCCGCGAGATGGGACAGAAGGCGGCGCAGCTTCCCGGCTACCGGCACATCGACAACATCGAAGACCGCCGCTACATCGCGAGCGTGTGGGGCGTGCCGGAGCCGGAGCTTCCGGGGGTGGGCGCCGCCGCCACCGAGATGGTGCATCTCATGGCCGAAGGGCAGATCCGGAGCTGCATGGTGATGTGCTCCAATCTCATGGTGTCGCTCCCCGACAACGCCGTCGTCCAGCGTGCGCTCGAGCAGCTCGATCCGCTTGTCGTCGTGGATTTCTTCATGAGCGAGACGGCGGAGCTGGCGGACGTCGTGCTGCCCTGCGCCGTGTGGTGCGAGGACGAGGGTACGACGACGAATCTCGAAGGGCGCGTGGTGAAACTGAATTGCGCGGCCGAACCGCCCGGCGAAGCGCGCCGCGACTGGGAAATCGCGTGCGATCTCGCGCGGCGGCTGGGACGCGGACAGTTCTTCCCGTTCCGCTCCGTGCGCGAGATCTGGAACGAGCTGCGCGTGGCTACACGGGGCGGCACTGCCGATTACTCGGGCATCACGTACGAGAAGATCGACGCGCAGGACGGCGTGTTCTGGCCCTGCCCGAGCGAGGACAGCCCGGGCACGCCGCGCCTGTTCACCGAGCGCTTTCACCACCCGGACGGCCGGGCACGGATGATCCCGCTCACGTACCGGCCGCCGGCCGAAACGCCGGGCGGCGACTTCCCGTTCCGCCTCACCAGCGGGCGCGTGGTCTATCAGTATCTGAGCGGCAACCAGACGCGTCGCCTGGGTTTTCTCAATTCGCAGGCGCCGGAGCCGTGGGTGGAGATCCACCCGAACGCCGCCGATCCGCTGGGCGTGAAGACGCAGGACATCGTGCGCGTGCGCACCGCGCGCGGCTCCATGGAGCTGCGCGCGCTGGTCACGCCCACCATCCGCCCTGACACGCTCTTCATTCCCTTCCACTATGGGCATCGCCAGGCGGTGAACCAGCTCACCAATTCCGCGGTGGAGCCCACGGTGAAGATTCCTGAGTTCAAGTGCTGCGCCGCGCGCGTCGAGAAGCTGGACGCGTTGCCGCCATCATCGCCCGCCGGTGCCACGGAGAATCTCACTCCGGCAAACGCGCCCGCGATGTTTCCCTATCAGGTGGGACCCGTGCCGGCGCGCGAGGGTGGTCACTGATGCCAATTGGGAGCGCGAGACCATGCCTGTGAAGACGATGTTCGTGGATCCGTCACGCTGCATTGGCTGCCGCGCGTGCGAGGCCGCCTGCCGCGA
>JBOHTE010000376.1:0-3573 GCA_050733555.1 Gemmatimonadaceae bacterium
AGTCGAGTGAAAATCAATCGACTCTGTCCCCGTTGATCCAATCGACTCTGACCCCTTTGATCCCTGTCACCTGCGGGGTGACGGGAGGGTGACAGCGGCGTCACGCGCGTTCGTACCGTGTGCACCCGGGCGCAGGCATTCCCGGCGGCACTCTCCCACCCGACACGCGCGACCTCATGATCCAAGAACCACGCGGACCAACGTGCCACGATGCGATCGTGGATGATCACGCCACTAATGATCCCGATCATCCCACGTTCGTCATGCGCCTGTGCAACTTCGCGACCGGCAAGGCAGGACTGCTGGACCCATCCCACCACGTCGCGATCAGGGACAGGCTCCTGCCGGCCATCTGGTCCTACGAGCGCTGCTTCATCGACGTACTGGGCTACGCCAGTCGGCTGAAGTACAGTCACAACCCTTCCGGTAATCTGTCACTGAGTCGCGCCAGGTCCATTGCGGTGGTGGATTACCTGCGCACGATGCTGTCAGCGATGGATCTCAAGTTTCGGTTCAACGTCGTGGACGGTCGCGGCGACTCAGACAGTTATCGCGACTCCGACGCAAATCTTGGGTTTCGCAGGGCCGCGCTGATTCGGGTCTTCTGCCAGGGCAAGTACAACTATCGCCCGCCGCCACCCCTGCGCCACGGCTACACAACTGTCGCGACAGACCAGTTCGTCTTTCAGGCCATCGAGAGCGCATCCGTGTCGGGCGGCCTTTTCGAGGCCAACCACATGTTCTTCTCGATCCATGATCAACGAAATGGCCGGATCCGTTACTTCTCGTACCAAAGCATTGGCCTGTCTGCACCCATCAAAGGGCTGCCGGCCATAATGGCATCGGCGGAACACAAGAGCACTCCGGTGCCCTTCACCACACGCTGCAAGATCCTCGACCTCGAGGATTTCGCCGGCAACGCCGAATTGGAGGGCAGCCCGGGGGTCACGCTCAACACGCTGAGCCTCGGCGGCCGCGCCACGCTGACCATGCACCCCAAGGCGTACGCTGATCGGAGCATCGGCAATCCGCTCGTGGTATCGTTCAGCTTCTCGCGAGGATTCGGCGCCAATCTGAAGGACGTGGCGGCCGGAAGCGTGAAGATCCTCGATGAATCCTTCCGCCCCGCCGTCTACCCCGACTGACACACTGTAGCCGGCGCACCGAGGCGCCATCACCCATGGGGATTTCAATGCGGACGTACCTGCGTCGCGGTGCGGCGATTGCGCTGGTGTGCTCTGTCGCGACTGCGTGCACGGAGAAACTCAAGGAGCAGTTGAAGGACAAAGTCGCGCAGAACCAGGCTGCTGACGACGCCAACGGCAATCCCTGCTCGTTGCTCGACTCAGCCGAGGTGGCGGCGGCGATCGGCCCGCTCGCTGGTCCGCCGTACCGCGGCGATCCGATTCCGGACGAGTCAAGCGAAACCTGCCGCTACGACTCCAGGGATTATCGTCGCATTCGCGTCGACGTGGACTGGTCTGGCGGAGCCATGGTCATGAAGATGGCTAGCTTCGGACGCAGCCTCACCGACAAGGCCCTGCGCGCGGAGACGGACACGGGCAAGGTGGCAAAGGCGGGCGACGCGCTGCAAGGCGACTGGGATCAGCTCGCGATGTCGCCGGCCTCCTGCTGCTCATTCGAGGCGCTGAAGGGCGACCGCCACGTGCAGCTCGACTGGACGGGCACCAGGCTGACACTCCAGCAGGCGGCCGCATTGCTGGAAACGGCCATCAAGCGGCTCGATCACCCGCTGGCTGTGTCAGACACAGTGGGCTTGGCGGCGGCCAGAGCGCGCTGGGCCGCGATGGCGAAGGACAGCGCGCTCGACGCCTGCAGCCTGGTCTCACAGGCGGATGCGGAAGCCATCATCGGCGCTCCGCTGTCGTCACCTCCTGACCACGGCACCGCGCCGGGTGGCGTGAGCCAGCAAATGTGCTTCTATCGTACCCCCATGCCAGGCATGCCCAATCGCAGCTATGAGTATTCGATCGAGGTGCACGAGTGGAACAACGGACACGATGAGTTCGCGTCGGATCAGTACGTGATCAACGGGGCAACCAACGGAATGCGCCGGCAGCTCTCCGGCGTGACAGGCGCCAAGGACACGCTCCTGCCGCCCGCGGAGCCCGCCGGCCCTTGGGACGACGTGGGATCGTCAGTCAGTGGCGGATACGAGGCAGTGAAGGGTCCGATTTTGCTGATCGGTGCCGCGATGGGCGATCACGATAAGCTCCGCGCACTGCTCGCCAAGGCGGTGAGCAACCTGAAGTGACGCGGCACAGGGGCAGCCCATGGGGCAGCCCCATGGGCTGCCCCTTCGGAACACCTTCGGAACAGCTACCTCGTCAGCCGCGCGCCAGTGAGCTTCGCGACGGCTGCGAGGGTGGTTTGCGCGGCGTTCAGCCCGAGGCGGAAGTCATCGTCACTGTACGTGTTGAACACATCCGTGGGCTGATGCCATTGCGGATCCCATCCGGCCCCAATCTGCGCGCCGCGTTCGTTCTCGCGCACGCTGATCGCCGGCACCAGATCCTCGAAGGGCGACGAGTCCGTGTTGGTCATGTGCTGTCCGACCGCCGCTGGATAATCAGTCGCGTACGCCTCGTTCGCATCCGCGAACGCCCACGCCAGCTTCTGCGCGTCCGCCGCGAACTTGGAGCGCGACTGGAACTCGATGTTCACGTCCGCTGCGGGCCGCTGCACCTTCGACACCGTGCCGTCGGCCGTCGGCATGCCGTGGTCGAACATCATCATGTCGTGCTGGATCATGCCCAGCCACTTCGGCTCCGGATACTTGCCCGAGCCCGGAGGATCCTCCTTCCCCTGCAGCGCCGCGCGCTGCGCGACATAGGCGCGCGATCCATTCAACCCCGTCTCCTCGTTGTTCCAGAGGATGAAGCGCACGGAGCGGTCCGTCTGCACATCGCTCGAGCTGAAGACGCGCGCGAGCTCCATGACGAGTGCGGTCCCCGACCCATCATCGTTGGCGGCCTCGCCCCACCCGATGCCATCCATGTGACCGCCCACGATGTACATCTCGTCCGGATGCGTGGTACCGACCTTCGTGCAGTACACTTCCTGCCGCTCCCCCGCCACGCTGGGCGGCGTGTCGAGCGCGCGCAGCTTCGCATCCGGCTGCGCCAGCGAGTCCGTATTCACCCCCGTGTGCGCCCGGTTGCCGCGGATGCGTGAACCGCCTGCACCGCGTGGGCTCGCCGCGAACCGCGCGCGCAGCCGCGCGATCTCCTCAGGCGAACGTCGCGCTCTGGGCGGTGGCGGCTGATAGTCGTACGTGATGCGTTGTGTGTTCGTGCATCCGTAGCTCTTGAGCTGCGCCTCGATCCAGTCCACCGCGGCCCGATTGCGATCGGTACCCTGCCGCCTGTCGCCAAACTGCGTGAGGCCCTTGACCGTCGCCTTGTATTGCTCGAGATCGAGTCGGGCGACCATCTCCTTTATCGGATCAACGGTAGAATCCGCCGGAGCAGCGGCGCTGGCAGGAGCACTTGCGGTTGTCTGCGCCGCCAGCGGTGCGACACCGGCCAGCGATCCAATCAACATGAG
Source organism: Gemmatimonadaceae bacterium (assembly GCA_050733555.1). Taxonomy (GTDB): domain Bacteria; phylum Gemmatimonadota; class Gemmatimonadetes; order Gemmatimonadales; family Gemmatimonadaceae; genus JADGGM01. The sequence goes on from JBOHTE010000376.1 coordinate 3,568, forward strand.
CCGGTT
>JBOHTE010000377.1:0-4495 GCA_050733555.1 Gemmatimonadaceae bacterium
CATCACCGTCATGCGCCACGGCGAAACCGTGGCGACGATGATGACGTCGACGACGACTCCGAACGACATTGCCCGCGCCATGGTCGGCCGGGATGTGGACCTTGTCACGGTACCGACCACGCGGCGCGCGCCGCCACTTCCTTCTCGCGCTGTTCCCGCACGCGCTGAGCCTCTGGCTCAGTCGCCGCTTCCCGCAGGCGCCGCGTCTCTGGCGCAGCCGCCGCTTCCCACAACCGCAGGCGCTTCCCGCAGGCGGCCAATGGCCGCCGCTTCCCTCACCCCGCTGCACGTCCAGTCGCTGACGGTAAAGGGCCCGCGTCGCGAGCCGCGCGTGCGCGACCTCTCCGTCTCGGTCTCACCCGGCGAAATCCTCGGGATCGCCGGCGTGGAAGGCAACGGCCAGACCGAACTCGTCGAAGCCATCGCCGGTCTTCGCCCTGTCGCCTCCGGCAGCATCACGCTGGGCGACCACGACATCACCACGCTAAACGTGCACCGCCGCGCCGCGCTCGGCCTGGCGCACATCCCCGAGGACCGCCAGCGCCGCGGACTCATCCTCGACTACTCCGTGGCCGACAACCTGATCCTCGGCCGCCAGTCGTCATTCACGCATCACCCGGGCGGAACGTTCGACCGGCGGCGCGTGCTGGAGAATGCGCGCGAGCGCATCGCGCGCTTCGACATCCGCCCCGCCGATCCCGCTCTTCCGGCGCGGGCGCTCTCGGGCGGCAACCAGCAGAAGATCGTCGTCGCGCGCGAGATGGGCAGCGACTTTTCCGTGCTGCTCGCTGCGCAGCCCACGCGCGGCGTGGACGTGGGCGCCATCGAGTTCATCCACGCGCAACTGCGCGCTGCGCGCGATGCGGGCAAGGCCATCCTGCTCGTATCCGCCGACCTGGCGGAGATTCTCGCGCTCGCGGATCGTGTCGCCGTGATGTACGGCGGGCGCATCGTGGGACTCATGCCGCGCGCCGAGGCGAGCGTCGAACGCATCGGTCCGCTCATGACCGGCGCGCGCGAGGGCGCGAGGGTGCCCGCGTGACGGTGACCACATGACTGTATCCGCATGACAACGCCCACATGACGGTGGCCGCGCTGCGCGCCCGCGCGGAGGAAGCGTTCCTCCCGCCCATCGTCGCGCTGCTCATTGCGCTCGTCGCCGGCGACCTGCTCATTCTGAGCGTCGGCCAGTCGCCCGAGAGTGTGTTCGCGATGATGCTGCAGGGCACGTGGGGGAACGCATACGGCTTTGGCCAGGTGCTCTACAAGACGACGACGCTCATCTGTACCGGGCTCTGCGTGTCGGTGGGGCTGCGCGCGGGACTCTTCAACATTGGCGGCGAGGGACAGCTCGCCGCGGGTGGATTCGCCGCGGCGCTCATGGGGCTCGCGCTTCCGGCCGCGACGCCATCGGTGATCGCCGTCGCGCTCTGCGTGCTCGCGGCCGTCGCGGCCGGGGGATTCACCGGGTGGGTGCCGGGCGTGCTGCGCGCGCGCTTCGGCGCGCACGAGGTGATCACCACCATCATGCTCAATTTCATCATTCTCGCGGCGCTCAACTGGGCCATCTCCACCGGGCTCCGGGTGCCGGAGACGCTGCACACGCACGACGTGCACGCCGGCGCGCTGGCGCGGCTGTCGTCCACGATTCCGGCGTTCCACGGCTCGGCGGCCAACCTGTCACTCATCATCGCGCTCGCAGCGGCGGCATTCAGCGGCTGGTATCTGTTCCGCACGCGCGGCGGCTACGATCTGCGCGCCGTGGGCCTGCAGCCCGAGGCCGCCGAGTACGGCGGCGTGCGCGTGGGGCGGGTGTGGACGCGCGCGCTCACGCTGTCCGGCGCGCTGGCGGGGCTGGGCGGAATCAACTTCGTGCTCGGCTACAAGCACTACTACGAGGACGGCTTCGCGACGGGGTATGGATTTCTGGGCATCGCCGTCGCGCTGGTGGGGCGCAACAATCCCTGGGGTGTAGTGCTCGCGTCGCTGTTCTTCGCGACGCTGTCGCAGGGCGGACTGGCCATCAACGCCGTGGTGCCGAAGCAGATGGTGGACGTGCTGCAGGGCGTGGTGATCCTCGCGGTGGCCGCGAGCGTGCCCGAGGTGCGGCGCGTGCTGCGGCTCGGCCGGCGAACGCGCGCGGCGGCATGATCCTCGCCTTCCTCACGCAGACCATCCGGATCGCGATTCCATATCTCTTCGCGGCGGCGGGCGGCACCGTGGCCGAGCGTTCGGGGATCATCTCGCTCACGCTCGAGGGGTTCATGCTCACGGGCGCGTTCACGGCCGCGCTGGGGAGCTATTACAGCGGCAGCCCGTGGGTGGGCGTGCTGTGCGCCGTGGCCGGCGGGCTGGCGTTCGGGATGATCCACGCCGTGGCGACCATCCGGTTCCGGGCGGACCAGGTAGTGTGCGGCGTGGCGATCAACCTGCTGGCGATCGGCGTGACGCGGTTCTTTCTGGAGCTGGCCTTCGACAGCGCATCGAACTCGCCGCGCGTACCGGGTTTCAGCGCGAGCGCGCGGGGCGGGAGCGCGCTGCCGGGGCTGCTCCACAATCCATTGATTCCCATAGGATTGCTGGCGATGCCGCTGGTGGCATGGGTGCTCTACCGGACGCCGTTCGGGCTGCGGGTGCGGGCGGTGGGCGAGCATCCCGAAGCGGCCGCGACGCTGGGCGTGCCGGTGCACCGGGTGCGCTACCTGGCGGTGGCGGTGTCGGGCGCGCTGGCCGCGACGGGCGGCGCCTATCTCGCGCTCGACCAGCACCAGTTCACGGACGGCATGAGCGCGGGGCGCGGGTTCATTGCGCTGGCCGCGATGATCCTGGGCGGCTGGGACCCCATGCGCGCGGGGATGGCGTGCCTGCTCTTCGCCGCGGCGGAGACGCTGCAGATCAACCTGCAGGGAACACAGGCCGTTGCGAGTCAGTTCGTGCAGATGATTCCCTACGTGCTGACCATTGTGGCCCTCATGGGGCTGGTGGGCAAGGCCGTGCCGCCAGCGGCGCTGGGGAAGGACAGCGGCTGATGGCTGTCGGCTGTCGCTGACGCGCTATTACTTATCAGGCGACCGCATCGCAGACGACCGCAGCCGCGAGTTTCGGCTCCCCATTCCCTTCTCCCGAATCCCTGTCGTTGCCCGGCTTCTTCTCCGACCGCTATAACGCCTTCCGTTCCGGCGACCCCGGCAAGCTCGGCGTGCTGATGGCCACCGCCTTCATCGACATGGTGGGGGCTCTAATGATTCTGCCGCTGCTGCCATTCTACGCGGTGAAGTTCGGCGCATCGGACTTCATGGTGATGGTGCTGGTGTCGGCGTTCTCGGCCATGCAGCTCGTGAGCGCACCGCTCTGGGGACGCGTGTCGGATCGGTACGGCCGGAAGCCGACACTGCTCATCGGGCTGGGCGGCTCGGCTATCGCCTACGTCATCTTTGCCTACTCCAACACATACTTGCTGCTGCTGATCTCGCGGCTCGTACAGGGCGCTGGCGGCGGCACCACGGGCGTGATCCAGGCGTACGTGGCTGACAGCGTCGAACCGAAGAATCGCGCCAAGGGACTGGGCTGGCTCTCGGCGGCGACCAATCTGGGCGTGGTGCTCGGCCCACTGTTCGGGTCGGCGACCACCGCCTGGGGCTCGCACGCCCCGGGCCTGCTGGCAGCGGTGCTCTGCGTGCTGAACATCGCGTTCGCCTGGCGCTATCTCACGGAGTCGCACGACACGCGCAAGGCACCCGGCGCGAAGCCGCCGCGCCGTACGTGGGATGCCGTGCTGGGTGTCGCGTGGACGAACGCACGCGACGCGAGCTCGCGGCTCATCTGGATGTATTCCGTGGGCATTGGCGCGTTCTATGGCGTGAACGCGCTGATCATTCTCTACATGGCCCGGCATTTCAACGTCACCGCGGAGAACATCGGACCATTCTACGCCTACATGGGCGGCCTGAGCATCGTGTTCCGATTATTCGTGCTGGGCCGCACGGTGGATCACTTTGGCGAGGCGCGCACCACGCGGCTGGGCGCGACATTCCTGGCGCTCGGCCTGGCGCTGATCCCGTTCACGGGCCCGCTGAATCTGCCGTCGCTGCTGACGTATCTGCCGCTGGGCATCGTACTGGCGCTCATCCCGCTCGGCACCGCGCTCAACTTCCCGTGCGTCACCGCACTCCTGTCGCGCGTGGTGGGAGAACACGAGCGCGGGCTGTATCTGGGCGTGCAGCAGACGTACGGCGGACTGGCGCGCGTGGCGTACCCGTTGATGGCGGGCGCGCTGTCGGATCATTTTGGCGAGGGCGCGCCGTTCTGGCTGTCGGCGGCGATGGTGGCGAGTACGATCGCGATGGGGATGGGACTAGAGCGGTACAGCCGGCAGACGGGGGAGCATGCGGTGCCGGCGGAGCTGATAGCGGAGGAGAAGGAGGTGAAGGTGGTGTTGAAGTAGAAATGCTCAGGAACACAGCTTGGACCAGTTGCGCGTCAGTCTGCGCATGCC
>JBOHTE010000378.1:0-3777 GCA_050733555.1 Gemmatimonadaceae bacterium
GCGGGTGACAGCGTCGCCCGACATCCAGCTCCGCAACCGCTAGCGCAATGGACGTGCTTGCTGCAGTCAGCATTCCACTCGGACCATCGGGTGAATTCCTCACGTTTTTCCGAGTGGCAGATGATCCTCTACGTCGAGCTGGTGTGAGACATGGCTAGCATAGGCATTGTTGGCGGCGGTGTGCTGGGAATGACACTCGCCTTGCGCCTGCGCGAGAAGGGCCACGATGTGAGCGTCATCGAGGGGGCGAGCGCGCCGGGCGGGCTGGCCTCATCGCAGACGATCGGCGGCTACAGGTGGGACCGTTTCTACCACGTGATTCTTGCTTCCGACAGGCATCTGCGGGCGCTGCTGGATGAGCTGGGATTTGGCGATCGTCTCCGCTGGAACACGACGAGGACGGGCTTCTACGTGGACGGCGCGCTGTACTCGCTCTCGAGCAGTCTCGAATTTCTCGCGTTCCCGCCGCTGTCGCTCGTGGACAAGGCGCGGCTTGCGGCAACCATCGTGTATGCATCGCGCGTGCGCAACTGGCGCCGGCTCGAGTCCATTCCCGTCACGGACTGGCTGCGCGCGCTCAGTGGATCGCGCACGTTCGAGCGCATCTGGCTGCCGCTGCTCAAGAGCAAGCTGGGCGAGAACTATCGTATCACGAGCGCCTCGTTCATCTGGGCGATCATCGCGCGCATGTACGCGGCGCGGCGCTCGGGGCTCAAGCGCGAGCAGTTCGGCTTCGTGGACGGCGGCTATGATCCGGTGATGGCGGCGTTCCGCGAGCATCTCGCGGCGCGCGATGTCCAGCTGCTCTGCGGCTCGCCCGTGTCCGACGTGCGGGACAGCGGCGATGGAGCCGTGGTGACGCTCGCCAATGGTGACACGCACGCCTTTGACAGCGTGGTGCTCACGATTCCCTCATCCCGCATCCCCGCGCTCTGCCCGGATCTCACGGAAGCCGAAACCGAGCGGCTGCAGCGCGTGGTGTACCAGGGCGTGATCTGCGCGTCCGTGCTGCTGCGCAATCCGCTCGCCCGCTATTACGTTACAAACATCACTGACGCCGCCATCCCGTTCACGGGGGTCATCGAGATGACCGCCCTTGTGGATCGTGAGCGATTCGGCGGCAATTCCCTTGTGTATCTGCCGCGTTATCTCGTGCAGGGCGATGCCTACTGGCACGCCACGGACGCGGACATCGAGCGCGACTTTACGGCGGCACTGGAAGCGATGTATCCGAACTTCCACAAGCAGGACATTCTGGCATTCCGCGTCGCGCGGGCGCGCGACGTGCTCGCGATCTCCACGCTCGGCTACTCCGATCGCGCGCTCCCGCCGCTGCGCACCTCGCTGCCCAGTGTCTTCATCGTGAATTCGGCGCAGATCGCGAGCGGGACGCTCAATCTGAACGAGACGGTGGGGCTGGCGAACAGCCAGGCCGCCGCGCTGCTGCAGCTCATGAACGCGCGCGAGGAGGCGCCGGCGCATGCCTGATGCCGCTGCTCCGCGTCCGTTGGCGAGCGTGTCGCTCGACCTGGATGATCTCTGGTCGTACATGAAGATCCGGGGCGATGCGCGCTGGGAGGCGCGGCCATCGTACCTCTCCACCTTCGTGCCCCGTGCGCTTGACGTGCTGGACGAAGTGGGATTGCGGATCACGTTCTTCATTGTGGGGCTGGATGCCTCGCTCGACCGGAATCGGGATCTCATGGCACAGATCACCGCGCGGGGGCACGAGGCGGGCAACCATTCCTTCGAGCACGAATCCTGGCTGCACCTGTATTCCCGCGCGCAGCTCGAGCACGACGTGTCGCGCGCGGAAGAGGCCATTGCGAGTGCGACGGGCATGCGGCCCATTGGTTTCCGGGGGCCCGGCTATAGCTGGAATCGCACGCTGCTCGAGGTGCTTGCGGAGCGCGGCTACCTGTTCGATGCCTCCACGCTGCCCACCTATCTGGGTCCGCTTGCGCGCGCCTACTACTTCGCCACCGCGGCACGCGGCATGAAGAAGACCGCGGAGCGGAGCACGCTCTTCGGCACGTTCCGCGACGGGCTGCGCCCGGTGCGGCCGTACCGCTGGCGGCTCGAGAGTGGTCGCACGCTGCTCGAGATCCCGGTGTCCACCATGCCGGGCCTGAAGACGCCCTTTCATCTGAGCTATCTGCTCTATCTGAGCCGCTTCTCGGAGACGCTCGCCATCACGTATCTGCGCACGGTGCTCACGGCGTGCCGGGCGACCGGAATGGAGCCGAGCTACCTGCTGCATCCGCTCGATCTCCTGGGCGCGGATGAGGCGCCCGAGCTGGCGTTCTTCCCGGGCATGGATGTGCCGGGCCCGAAGAAGCGCGCATTTTTCATTCGCGTGATGCGGGTGCTGGGCGAGCACTTCTGGATCGTGAACATGAGTACGCATGCCCGCGCGGTGCAGGAGCGGACGCGGCTTGCCGTGCGCGTGCCGGACGCGCGGACTCCAGTCGTCGTGGCGGGCTGAGCGCCGATGTGCGGCATCACGGGCATCGTGCGCTTTGACGGCCAGCCGGTGGAGCTGGCTGTGCTGCGCGACATGGCGCAGACGCTGAACCATCGGGGTCCCGACGGCGAAGGGCACTTCCTGGATGGCAGCGTCGGGCTGTATCACAAGCGGCTCGCGATCATCGATCTGGTCTCGGGTGCGCAGCCCATGACGAGCGGCGGCGCCACGATCAGCTTCAACGGCGAGATCTACAATTACGTGGAGCTGCGCGAGCAGCTTCGTCAGCGGGGCCACGAGTTTCACACCACCTCGGACACCGAGGTGATCCTGCGGCTGTACGCCCAGTACGGCGAACAGTGCGTGCAGCATCTGAACGGGATGTTCGCCTTCGTGCTGTACGACCGTGCGCGCGGCATCGTGCTCGCGGCCCGCGATCACTTCGGCATCAAGCCGCTGTACACCTGGTCCGATGGCCGCCAGATGCTGTTCGCATCGGAGATCAAGGCGTTGCTGCGCCATCCGGACGTCACGGCGCGGCCCAATCCCTGTGCCATCCGCGACTATCTCACGTTCCAGTTCGTGCTGGGCGAGGAGACGCTCTTTCAGGGTGTGAGCAAGCTGCTCCCGGGGCACTATCAGGTCGTGGACCTGGCCTCGGGGAGCGTGCGCACGGAGCGCTACTGGGAGCCGAACTTCACGATCGATCCGTATCACACCGAGGAGTACTTCGTCGTCGAGACGCGGCGGCTGCTGCGGGACAGCACGCGCATCCAGTTGCGCAGCGATGTGCCGGTGGGAACGTATCTGAGCGGCGGGCTCGACTCGAGCGTCGTCACGCTGCTCGCGTCCCCGGCCTATCCGCACCAGCTCAAGTCGTTCACGGGGGCGTTTCGCGAGGGGCCCGAGTTCGATGAAACCGAGTATGCGGCGGAGGCTGCACGGGCCGCGCGCTCGGAGATGATCACGGTGCTGCCCACGGAGAACGACTTCGCGGATGTAATCGAGCGGCTCGTCTATCAGATGGACGAGCCCGTGGCGGGGCCCGGACTCTTTCCGCAGTACATGGTGTCGCGCTGCGCGGCACAGCACGTCAAGGTGGTGCTGGGCGGCCAGGGCGGGGACGAGATCTTCGGCGGCTATGCGCGCTACATGGTGGCGTACTTCGAGCAGGCGCTCAAGGGCGCGATCTTCGAGACGAACGACGAAGCGGAGCACATCGTATCGTTGGCGTCCATCGTGCCGAATCTGCCCTCGTTGCGCGCGTACGCGCCCATGATGCGGCAGTTCTGGCGCGACGGACTGTTCGAGCC
>JBOHTE010000379.1:0-4050 GCA_050733555.1 Gemmatimonadaceae bacterium
ACGAATCCCATGAGTTGCGCGAAGCGGTCCATCGTGCGCCCTGCCTCACGCACGAGGAAGATCGCGATGCCCACGGCGGCACTCACCAGGGCGCCCGTCACGGGCGACACGCCGAGCATGGCGTTCAGTCCGAGCCCCGCTCCCGCCACGTTACCAATGTTGAACGCGAGCCCGCCGGCGGCGACGAGCAGCGCCAGGACATACCCGAATCCGGGCAGCACGTCATTCGCCACGTCCTGCGCACGCCGGCCCGACAGCGCGATGACGCGCCAGATGTTGAGCTGCGCACCGAGGTCGAACAGGATGGACACCAGAATGGCGAAGCCGAAGCTGGCGCCCAACTGCGCGGTAAACACGCTCGTCTGGGTGAGAAAGCCCGGGCCGATGGCGCTCGTGGCCATGAGGAAGGCCGCGCCGAGCAGAACGCTGCGCACGCTCTCGTGTTTTACGCCCTCGGCGGTCGTCGTGCCCGCGGCGTTCACGCCGGCCATTCCTGCTCCAGATGGATGGTGCAGGCGATGGCAGTGCGGCCGGCCGATCCGGAGATCACACCGTGGGACGCGAGCGCATCACAATTACGGTGATGTTGTCCCTGCCACCGCCCGCGAGGGCTTCATCCAGCAACTGGCGGGCAATGGTTTCCGCGTTCGCGCTTCCCCCCAGCACGGTTGCAATGCGGTCGTCGCTCACGTAGCGCGTGAGTCCGTCCGTACAGAGCATGATACTGTCGCCCGGCTCCAGGTCGACGAGTCCAATCACCGGTTCGAGATCCGGGCCGCCGATCGCGCTGGAGAGCGTTGCCGCGGGGCCCGACACTGCCGCCTGCTCCTCGGTCCACGCTCCCAACCCAACCATGTACTCGCCCAGCGTCTGATCGTGCGTGAGTCGCTGCACGCGATTCCTGCGCCGAACGTACGCGCGGCTGTCGCCAACATGAATGAGGTACGCGCGGGGCCAGATGAGCAGCACCATCGTGACGGTGGTCGCCGGGCTCTGTCCACCCTCCTGTTTATCATCTGTCCGGAGTTGCTCGTGCACGCCGCGAACGGAGTCCTCGAGTCTGTCGAACAGCTCGTGTTCCTTTGCTGCCGAGTATTGATGGAAGCAGCCGACGGTCTCGCTGACGTAGCTGAGGAGCGCGGTGATTGCGGCCTTGCTGGCCTGGTCACCCGCCGGGCCGCCGCCCACGCCGTCCGCCACCACAAGGAGATGCCCGTCAGCCGCGCCGAATCGGTTCTCGAGCAGCGTCGGCGGCAGGCTGGTGTGGCGCACGTCCACGGACTTGCGGATGTCCACGATCAGGAAGTTGTCATCGTTCGACCCTCTCGCCGTGCCCAGATCGGTGATGCCGAAGCTGTCAATCGTCACAGTCATGAGGCCGCTCCGTCACTGGCCAGGGTTGCGTCCGCGAGCCACTGAAACATCGCTTCCACGCCTTCGCCCGTCTTTGCGCTGGTTCGTATGCCGTGCAGTCCCGTGCCTCCACTCGTTGATTCCTCGGACTTGCCCAGCGTCCATTCCCCGGTGAGATCGGCCTTGTTGAATGCGACCACGGATGGAATTTGTCCGATCGCCCGCTCCACGACCTCCTTCAGCTCGCCCAGCGTCTCCACGGTGTCGCGCCGCGTGCCGTCCGCCACATAAATGACTCCGTGCGCCCCACGGATATAGCTCGCACTGACATTGCGTGACTCGTCGCGTCCCTCGAGATCCCAGAGCATGAGCGTGACCGCATGCCCGTGTACATCCAGCGTCTTGCGATCGATCTTCACGCCGACGGTGCTGAGATACTTCACCGCGAAGATGGAATGCACGTACCGCTGCACGAGACAGGTCTTGCCGGTGCCGTACACTCCCACCATGCAGACCTTTTTCTGAATCATCACTGCCCCCTGGGCGTGGGTGCCGGTACAGGTGGCACGATCCTGAGCGAGACACTACGATTGATTCTCGCGCGGCTGCTGGAGTCCGGCGCCGCGAGCGGCACACTGGTGGCCACCGCGTTCGCCACGATCCGGGCCGCGTCGATGCCGGACGCCGCGAGCCAGCGCGACACGGCATCGACGCGCTGGCGTGCCAGCGTCGCGTTGGTCGCGTCCGATCCGCTGGGATCGGTGCGTCCGGTGAGCTCCAGACGAACCGCTCCGTCGGAAAGACGGGCGTAGCCATCGAGCTGCTGCAGACGCGTCGCGACCGCGGCCAGTTGCGCAATCGCCGCCGGATCGAGCTCCGCCGAACCGGCTGCGAACAGTATGTGTGTGCGAGTCACGACGTTGCTGAGTGAATCCATCGCGTGCCTTGCCCGCGCCGTCACCATGGCCTGGTCCAGCGACAGATACTGTTCCCATCTTCCGGTTACGCGGGGCGCCGACACGCCAGCCGCGGCAACGACGGCGGCCGGCTCGCGCGCGTCTGGATCCCGCAACCCCGATATGGTCCACGAATGCAATCCCCGCGAGGCCTCCAGCACCACGATGCCCGGCTCGGCACGCAGCGCGGCGAGTGCGTGATGCCAGCGCGCGGTCGAGCGCCACAAGAGCGCGCCGGCCACCACCACGGTGAGCATCAACGGCAGGGCCCACCGCATCCAGGCGAGCCGCTGTGATGCACCGTCGTTCGCGGAGGCAAGCACCGTGTCGAGGCAGCTTTCGAGCAGCGGGCGCGCGGATTCGAATGGCGCGGCATCGCCGGTGAAGTGCGCCAGCTCGTTCGCAAACTGCCGGTGAATGGTCTCGAGCGTGTCCTGCTGCCGGCGAAGCACACTGTCGGGTGCCTGGCCCCGGATCACCAGCGCGAGCAGCGCGCGTGGGCCAGCTTCCACCTGCACGGTCAGCTCGCCCACGCTGAACGTCCGCAGCGTCGCGCCCTCCGCGGGGCGGAATGAATCACGCACGAAATCCTGAATCGCCGACAGCATGCCGGAGATGAGGTCGGCGTCGGGAACCTTCAGATTCGCCGCCGCCACATGGAGGAGCAGGAGTCCCGTTTCCGCGTGCACGAGGAACGCCTGCTCGACGCGATACACCAGTGCGTGCTTCAGGACGATCTCCGGAAACGGAACGCCCGTGCGCCACGATTCCACTCTCCAGCGGAGCCCCTTGAGCGACAGACTCTGATCCACGGTCGTATTGATCGAGCGGACGAGGCCTGACAGCGCCTCGGCAATTGCCTTGCGGATGGCGGGGCCGAGCACCGGGAAGATCACCGCCGCCATCTCCCGTGGATCGCGGCGGATGGACTCCCGCAGCGCCGACTCGACGGCGGGCCCGAGCGCGCGCCCAAGCCGGTTGTCCTTCCCGCCGCGGAGGGCGATGGCGTCCGGAAGGTGCTCGGCGATCTCCTGCGGCGTAAGCTCGCGCGATTGGATCTCTTCGGACAGTTCGTCAATGCGACTCTGTTCGGGGCCGATCAGCAAGCGCCGCAACGCGTCGAACTCAGCCGATGAGTCGTCGCCATCGGTGAGGTTGTTCGACGGCTCGCTGATCACACGCACCCGCCATGAGGACACACGGGTATCACTCCTTGCGATGCCGGAGGAGCGGTCAGGTGCGAGACGCGCGTTTTCCCGACGCCTGCGCCGACCCGCCAAGCCGGCCGGCAAGCTCCGTGAGGCCGGCCACGAGGGCCGACGCATCGAGCTTCTCCGCCTGCAGCGCGGCGGTGATCCTCCCGAGCTCTGCGTTCAGCGCTTCGAGTTCCTCGATGCGTCTGGCACGTTCCGCGGCGGCACGGTCGGCCTGGCGTGCCAGCTCCTTCCGGAATGCCTCGTCCAGTTCGGACAGCTTGTGCTCGAACGCCGCGCGCAAGGCGGCGCTCTCGTGCTCGAGGCGGTCGCCGAGTGTTTGCAGTCGCGTGTCGACCGCGCGCATCTGGCTGCCGAACAGCAGGTCGCGAACCTGATCGATGCTCTCCACGGCGGCCGAAGGAGCCGTTCCGTTGGGCTCCTGTGGTTTTTGCGTCGAATTTCTGGCCATTCTCGGGGCCCTCTCAGCCGGACAGTGCGAACGTCCAACATACAGCTTCGGCTGCCAGTCGGCCACCGGCGCCGGT
>JBOHTE010000380.1:0-5329 GCA_050733555.1 Gemmatimonadaceae bacterium
GAAGACCACCGGCTTGTCCGCCGGCAGCGATCGCGCGATGAGATATGCCGACTCCTCGAGCGAATCCGTTCCATGGGTGACGACCACGCCGCTTACGTCGGCCCGCGCGAGATGCCGGGCAATGCACGCGCGCAGCGCCCACATGCGCTCCACGGTCATGTGCGGGCCCGGATAGGATCCAAACTCATCGATCTCCACGCGCGCCACCTGTTCGATACCGCGCGTGGCGGCGAGAATCTCCTTTCCCGAGAGCGCCGGTACCGCGCCACCCGCCACAGCATCGTGACGCATGGAGATCGTGCCACCGGTGAAGATCAGGACGATCAGGGGCACGGGACTACCCGCACATCACGCTCCCGCCGTTCACATTCAGGACTTCACCGGTGACGTGCCGGGCCAGATCGGAGCAGAGAAAGACGATGGGACCGGCGATGTCGGCCGTCGCGGCAATTCGCCCAAGCGGAATCGTCGCCGTGATGCGCTCGCGTCCCCCATTCGCGAATGGATCGTCGCACATTTCGGTGTCCACCCAGCCTGGCGCCACGCAATTGACCGTGATGTCGCTGGGCGCGAGCTCCACCGCCAACGACTTGACGAACGCGATCATGGCGCCCTTCGATGCGGCGTAGTCCGCGTGGAACGCCTCGCCGCGCTGCCCGGCCGTGCTCGACACGAGTACCATGCGTCCGCCGGAGCCGATGAGCCCGACCGCCGCCCGCGTCGTGCGAAACATGGCATCCAGATTCTGCGCCATCGTGTGCGACCAGCGTGCGTCCGTCATGTCGGTCAGCGCGACATCCTCGGGCGTCCAGATTCCCGCGTTGCCCACGAACAGCTCGAGTCCGCCGAATTCACGCGCGACACGCTCGAAGAGCGAGGTCGTCCCCTCCTCGGTGGAGATGTCGGCGGCTTGCGCAAAGGCCCGCACGCCGCGATCCGCCATCTGCCGCACCACGGCCGCGGCGTCCGCCTCACGGCTGCGGTAGCCGATCCCGACGTCCGCGCCGCTCTCGGCGAGCATCAGCGCCGTCGCGGCACCGATTCCGCGCGCGCCGCCGGTCACGAGCGCGCGTTTGCCGCGCAGCGAGATCATAGCTCTGCCTCCACCCGTTCACAGATGGCGTGGCCAATGCACAGATGCAATTCCTGCGCGCGATCGGTGCGATCGGTCGGGATGATCACCGTGCACGCGGCCAGTGCGCGCAACGCGCCGCCGTCCCGCGCCGAAAATGCCAGCACCGGCACATCCCGCGCTCGCGCCGCTTCCGCCGCGCGCAGCACGTTTGGCGAGGATCCGCTCGTGGAGTGAATGATGAGCAGGTCACCGGGCCGCACGAGCGCTTCCACCTGACGCGCGAAGATGTGTTCGAATCCGAGGTCGTTCCCGACCGCCGTGAGCAGCGACGTGTCCGTCGTGAGCGCCACGGCCGATACGGCGCGCCGGTGACGCAGGTAGCGCACCACGTATTCGGTGGCGAGATGCTGCGCATCCGCGGCGCTCCCGCCATTGCCACAGAAGTACAGCGTGCCGCCGGCGCGGACCGTGCGCCGCACCATGTCCGCGGCGCGTTCGATGTCGGGCATCATGGTATCGGCAACGCGTAGCGCGGTCGCCGCGAGCTCGCGGAGTGCGGCGTCGAGTGGCAAGGTCATCAGCGTCCCATGAAGAGTTTGCGCAGGCGCCCGAGCATGCCGGCTTCCACGCGCGGAATGGGCATCACGGGCAGCATCGGTTGACCGTGCAACAGGCGGTCCGCATTCGTGTGCGTCAACAGCTCCGCCTGTTCGTCCGCTCCGATCTCGAGCAACCACTGGCGCGCCGCGCCGAGCGAGCGCGCATCACCATGATTGTCGCTCGCGATGCAATCGACGAGTCCTTCCTCCAGGAGCTGGCGCGCGAACCGGCTCATCGGTGCCGACCCGAAGATCATGACGGCATCCATTTGAATGACTGCGCCCACACTGCGCCACTCGACGACCTGCTCCACCGTGGCGCCGTGATACCGCTCGGGGTGCGCCAGCACCGGGATCACCCCGCTCATGCTGATCCGCAAGAGCTCGCGCGATGCGCCGGGCGGGACATTCATGCGCGGAAACTCCACGAGCGCGGCGCGCGAGCCCGCCAGATGCAGCGCTCTGGCGCGCAGGTCAGCGCCCGGCACGTCGAGCATGATCTCCCACCCCTGCGCCAGCGTGGGGCCGGTGGGCGTGGCCTCGGCGAGCTGCGCGAGAATCTCGGCGTAGTGGTCCACCGGCGCACGCGCCGCGTCCGTAGCGCGCAGATGTGGTGTGCAGACGAGCAGCGTCACGCCGTCGCGGCCAAATCGCTCCAGCACCGGGACGGACGCTGCGATGCTCGGCGATCCGTCATCCACGCCCGGAAGCAGATGGCTGTGGATGTCAATCACGAGCGCGCCGCGCCCGCCAGCGCGGTGATCGCCCGGGCCCCATCCTCCTCGAACAGGGTCCCCACTACCACGAAGTCCGCCCCCGCATCGCGCGCGCGACGCACATCATCGGGCGTCCGGATGCCGCCGCCCACGAACAGCGGCCCGCGCGCCTGATCACGGGCCGCGCGCACGAGAATGGGCGAGATCGCCCGCGTGGCGCCACTCCCCGCTTCCAGATATGTCGCGCGCATGCCCAGCAGCATCGCCGCCTGTACGTGCATCGCCAGCACTTCCGCCTTGTCCGCCGGCAGTGGGCGGGATTGGGTGACCGATTCCACGGTGCTCACCCGGCCGCCGTCCACCAGACAATACGCCGTGCTGATGATCTCGACGTCCGGATGCCGGGTGACGAAGGGCACCGCGCGCACGTGCTCCTCGATGAGATATTGCGGATTCCGGCCACTCACGAGCGAGAGAAACAGGATCGCATCGACGGCGCAGATGAGCTGCGCCGCAGTCGCCGGAAACTGGAGGAGTGGCAGCGCCGGCGCATGTGTTCTGAGGACGCGCGCCACCGCCGGCGTGTCACCCGCGGTGCCGAAACTGTTGCCGAGCAGCAGCAGCGCCGCACCGTCCCCGGCCGCGCGCCGCGCCAGCGCTGCGGCAGCCGTCTCGCTCGTACGGGCAGGGTCCACGAGCACGGCCAGTCCATGCAATGCCCCGAGTCGCTCGAGTACGGTCACGGCGTCGCCGAGACTGGTGCCAGCGCGGCAATCCGCTGCATCGCCCGCCGCGCGCGCGCCGGCAGCAGACCAGGCGCGTCGGCCGCCGCTTCGAATGCGTACGTTACCAGCGCATCCGCGGCGAGGAGTTCCAGCGCGCCGGCGCGCGCGCGTTCATCCGCCGCCAGCCAGTGGCGCAGCAGCTCCGCGCTCGCGGCGAGTGCCGCATCAGGCAGGGCCGCGGCATCACGCTCCAGCGACGACCCGAGCGCCTCGCGCACGCGCGCGCGCAATGCCGGCGGAGCCAGCGCGTCGTGGTCATTCAGCCACTCCGCGATCGTCACAAGGCGGCGGCGAGCGCGGCCCGGACGATGCCCGGTGCCTGCGCGATCGCGGCAGGCAGCCGCGCCGCGTCCGGGACACCCGCCTGCGCCATGTGGGCCTTGCCGCCCCCCTTCCCACCGGCCACCGCCGCGATGTCGCGAATGAGCTGGTCCGCGCGCACCCCGCGTTCGCGCAGATCGTCCGTCACGACGCCGAGCAGCGTCGTGCGGCCGTCACCGAACGAGGACCCGAGGACGGCAACGCCCGACCCGAGCTGCGCGCGCAGCGCGTCCCCCATGGCCTGGAGCTCCTTCACGTCATTGGCACTGACGACGCCGGTCACGATCCGTGCGCCATCGGCCCGCTCCGCTCTGGCCAGCAGCGGCGCCAGCTGGTCGCCACCGCCGCGCAGTGCCTCGTCCAGCCGGCGCTGCAGCGCACGACGTTCCTCCAGCAGCGACTCCACGCGGCGTTCGACGCCATCGGCCGGTGCGCGGAGGAGCTCCGCGACGCGACGCAGCCGCTGCTCCGTGTCCCGGACGTGCGCGTAGGCACGCGGTCCGGTGAGCGCTTCGATCCGGCGCACACCCGCGGCGACACCGCTCTCGCTTACGATCTTGCAGAGCGCGATCTGCCCCGTGTTGCGCGCGTGCGTGCCGCCGCACAGCTCCATCGACAGGCCTGGAATTGAGACGACGCGCACGACGTCGCCGTATTTCTCGCCAAAGAGCGCCATCGCACCCGCCGCCACCGCGTCCGCATAGTGACGCTGCTCGAACACCAGATCCGCATCCAGCCAGATACCGCGATTGACCCACTCCTCGATCGCGGCGAGTTGTTCGGGCTTCACCGGCCCGTGATGCGTGAAGTCGAAGCGCAGCCGATCCGGCGTGACGAGCGAGCCGGCCTGGTGCACGTGCTCGCCCAGCACGTCGCGCAGCGCCGCGTGCAGCAGATGCGTCGCCGTGTGATTGCGCTCCGTGTCACGGCGACGGTCGGACGGCACGCGCGCCAGCGCACGGCCGAAGCGGAATTCGCCGTGCAGTGTGCCCACCGCGGCGTTCGCCCCGCTCACCTTGCGCACTTCGTCCACGTCCACGCGCCAGCCATCGCCCACGACTTCGCCCACGTCGGACATCTGTCCGCCGGACTCCGCGTAGAACGGCGTCTCCCGCAGCACGACCGCCACGCGTCCTTCGGGGAGGCGGCGCACGGCGACCGCCTGCGTCTCGATCTCGATGACGTCGTAGCCCACGAAGCGCGACTCGGCCGGCGTCAGCGACCCGCTGGCGCGCTCCCAGGACGCGGGGTCCGCCAGGCTGTCCACCGCCACGGTGATGTCGCGCGAACGCCGTTCCTCGCGCGACTGACGCCGCTGCGCGTCGAGCGCCTGCTCGAAACCCGCGATGTCCACCGTGTAGCCGCGTTCCCGCGCCATGAGTTCGGTCAGATCGATTGGGAACCCATACGTATCGTAGAGTCGGAAGGCATCCTCACCGGCGATCGTGCCGCGCAGCGCGGTCGAACCCTGCGTCGTCGCCGCGGGGGCCAACTGCTCGAAGCGCTGCATTCCGCCGTCGATCGTGACCAGGAAGCGCTCCTCCTCGGCGCGCACGGCCTGGAGAATGAGCGTGGCCCGCTGGCGCAGCTCCGGATAGACGTCGCCCATCAGGTCGATCACCGCCTGCGCGACGTGCACCAGCGTGGGCTCCGTGCGACCCAGCAGCCAGGCGTGGCGCGCCGCGCGGCGCAAAATGCGACGCAGGACGTAGCCGCGCCCCTCACTGGCCGGAAACACGCCGTCGGCGATCAGGAAGCACACGGCGCGGGCGTGGTCCGCGAGCACCCGGAAGGACGCGCCATCCACCGCGCGCGCCGGCGGCGCAGCCGGCG
>JBOHTE010000381.1:0-1203 GCA_050733555.1 Gemmatimonadaceae bacterium
CCATCGGGCCGCGCGGGAGCACCGATCTCGCCGGCGGCTGGCTGCACGGCTGCGAGCAGGTGGCGGCGCACCTGGATCGCGAGTCTGTGAGCCGCTGCCTCCTGCTCACCGACGGTCTCGCCAATCAGGGCATCACCAATCACGGCGAGATCGCCAGCCATGCCCGTGAGCTTCGCCGGCGCGGCGTGATCACGTCCACCATTGGCGTGGGCGCGGATTTCGACGAGCATCTCCTGCGCGACATGGCGCACGAGGGCGGCGGCAACTTCTACTTCGTGGAGGGCGCCTCGCAAATTCCGGAAATTCTCATGAGCGAGCTGGGCGAGGCCGCCGAGGTCACCGTGCGCAACGCCGTGCTGTCCGTGTACGTCCCGCGCGGCGCCGAGGTGGAAGTGCTGCACCGGTTTCGCTCGAGCATGGGCGTCGACACGCGCACGCTCACCGTCGAACTCGGCGATCTCGTGTCGGAACAGGAAGTCACCGCAGTGTTCCGAGTGGCATTCCCCACTGGCGAGGTGGATGATCAAATCACGGCGCGCGTCGCGCTCTCACATCGTGATGCCAGCTCAGGCGGCGAGCACGGCGAGCTGCGGTGGCGCTTTGCCAGTCATGCGGAGAACGACGCGCAGCCCCGCGATCGCACGGTCGATCGCGAAGTCGCCGCGATCTTCGCCGCGCGGGCACGCGCGGAAGCCACGGAGGCCAACCGCCACGGCGACTTCAACTCGGCACGCCTGTTGCTCGAAGAGACCGCCCGGCGAATCAACAGCTACGCCGGTGGCGACGCGGACTTGATTGGGGAGGCTGCCGCGCTGGAGGACGCCGTGAGCGAATACGCTGCCGCGCCCATGTCCGCGGTGCATCTCAAAGCGAGCTTCTTCGCTGCCGAGAGTGCGCTCAAGGCGCGCCTGCCGGCGGGACGCGCGCGACGGACGGAGCGGTAGCGGGAGTGTGGGGTGTGACAATGCGTGTCGCACCCCATATCAACAGATCTCGGTCGACACCCTATCGGCCGAGTCGGACGGCGGTGTAGCGTGGGCACCGATGGCGTCGCGTAGAGACCAACCGGAGTGATAGATTTGCGCAATGCGTCGCACGCGGGGACATGGAGCCGGCCGCGCTCCCAACGAGTCGTCCAGCTCATTGGCGAGCGCTGGCTTGCCTGGCGCGGACTTCATTCAGACGGGGCTGGATGATCTGGCG
>JBOHTE010000382.1:0-1067 GCA_050733555.1 Gemmatimonadaceae bacterium
TACTGCGGGTCCGCTCTGCTCCCCCGTGCGGGTACCTTGGCGCTCGTCCCATTTCCCGCGTTACCAACGTCCAACGACTAGCAACCAGAGACCAGGGACCAACAACCAAGGACCAACGACCAACGACCATGAATCCCCTTCCCACCCACATAGCGCTTGTCCTTGGTGGCGGCGGACTCAAGGGGTTCGCGCACATCGGCGTCATGCGCGCACTGGAGGAGCGCGGCATCGAGCCGGCGGTGTATGCGGGCACGAGCATTGGCGCACTGATTGGTGCGGCGCGCGCGGGCGGCATGAGCATCGAAGAGATGGCGTACCACGCGCTCTCGGTGCGCAAGCGGGATCTCTTCCGCATCAATCACATGGGCATGTTGCTCGAACGCATGCACTCGCCCTCGCTCTACCTCGAGGAGCCGCTGCGCGAGCTGTGCGGCCGGGTGACGCCGGCCGGCACGTTCGCTGACCTGCCCTCGCCGCTCCTCGTCAACACGGTGGACGTCGAGCGCGGCACGCGAATCGTGTGGGGCCTGCCCGGGCTGCGCCACGTCTCGGTGCTGGACGCGGTGTACGCGTCGTGCGCGCTCCCCGGCTTCTTTCCGCCGGGCTACGTGGACGGGCGCATGTGCATTGACGGCGGGACGATCGATAATCTGCCCATCGCCATTGCATCGCTCGGCATGGAGGCCGTGATCGCGGTCGACGTGGGCTCCGTGGAAGTGGGACGCGTGCGCGACATCGCGACGCAGGGCTTTGCCGCGATCTTCATGCGGGCGGCCACAATCATGATGCACTCGCTGCAGTTGCGTCCGCTCGCGACGTGGCGCAGCGTGCCCATGCTGCTCATCCGACCGCAGGTTGGCGAGCGGCACTGGTTCAGCTTCACGCGGACGGACGAGTTGCTCGAAGCGGGGTACGTGGCGGCCGGAGCGGTGCTCGATCAGGCGCTTGGTGGACTCTCCGCCGAGGGCGGCGTCTTTCCACGCCAGGAAGTCACGGTCACGGTGGACCGCGAGAAGTGCGTCGGCTGCGGCATCTGCGTCGCGCTGGCTCCGCAGATCATGGCGCTC
>JBOHTE010000383.1:0-10134 GCA_050733555.1 Gemmatimonadaceae bacterium
CGGTGGCCAGCAGCAGCGGGTGGCGCGCATCACACAGGACGAACCCCTCGCGCGGCGAGGCGAGCGCCGGCGCCGCGCAGTGGAGATCGTCGGCGAACCGCGCGCGCGCGTACAGCGCATCGAGCACGATGAGCACCTCGAGCGCATCCGAGAGCCCATCGCGCAGGGGACGAAGCGCATCGCTGAGTTCGCCGAGAATGCGGTCGACTTCGCGCATCTCATCCCCCTGCAACTCTTCCATGCGATTCCCTGCCTCGATCGCCGCCGGCGGTTCGACGAACAGGGTGCCGCGCGTTGCCGACTCGCCGTGCACGATACCGCCCACCACCGCTCGCGCTTCCCGCCTCACTGCCACCACGTATCGGCCGTTGCGCAGAGTGACGGACATGTCGGGCACGCGATGATGCGGCTCGAGCCGCGCCATGAACCGCTCCAGCATGCGCACCACTTCCGCGCCGGCGCCGCGCAGCTCGCGGCGGATGCGGCGCAGCACGGGCGACGCCTCGTCCTTCACCGTACCGTCCGAATCAATGGCATGGTTGATGGCCGCTTCCTCGCGAGGCGCCGCGAGCAACCGTCGCGCCAGTGACTCGAGCTCGACGGCGGATGGGGGGTTCCGGTCATCGAGGAGCGCCGCGCGCGTGAGCCGAGAGGAGCGCAGCAGGGTGGCGATCTCCAGCAGATCCGCACCGCTGAACGTGGCGCCCGCCGCGCGAAGACGGGCGAGTGGCGCGCGGACGTCAGGAATGGGCTCGGGATGGATGGCCGTGTCGCCCTGACTGAACTCGCGCATCGCGGAGACTCTCGCCAGTTCCTGCGCGATCCACCCGGGATCGGTCTGCGGCTCGAGCGTGACGACTCGCTCCGCGCCGAGCGCGGAGCTCGCGCGCTGCGCCACCAGCGCCAGAACAGCGGGAAACTCCAGCACAGCGAGGGCGTGGCGATTCACTGCCGATTCCCGTCGCGCCCGCACCGCGCATCCGGCGTGCGCCACTCAGCCACTCGGCCTGGCCAGCTCCTCGCGCGCGATGCGATTGATCGTGGCACCTTCGGCCCGTCCCTTGAACAGAGGCAACAGCGTTCCCATCACCGCCCCGATGGTCGCGGCGCCGCCGGCAATCGCCGCCCGCACAGCCGCGCGGATGTCCTCGTCGGGAACGTTCGCCGGAAGGTACTGCTCGATGCGGGTGGCTTCCTCACGTTCGCGCGAGGCGAGATCCTCGCGTCTCCCCTTCTCGAACATCTCCACCGACTCCCGGCGCCGCTTGATACCCTTGCGGAGCACGTCGCGCACGTCGTCATCGGTGAGATCGCGCAGCAGTTCGATCCGCCGATTCTTCACGTCCGCCAGCAGTGTGCCGAGCAGCAGCGTGCCGGCCTTGTCACGGGCCTTGCGTGCGCTGTTGAGGTCGGATTGCAATCGGGCGAGAAGCTCGGACACGTCACTCAGGCAATTCGGGGGCGACGCGTTTTGCGCCGGGCGGCATTCACCTTCCGCTTTCTGCGCTCACTGGGCTTTTCATAGTGCCGATGCTTGCGCAGATCAGAGAGGATCCCGGCCTTCTCGCACTTCTTCTTGAAGCGCCGGAGTGCCCGCTCGAAGTTCTCATCGTCGTGAATGATGATTTCCGACACCGAGCCCCTACCCCCATCGTGGCGCGTGCGCGCCGGTTCAGTGGCCGATCCTCCGGGAAGCTATTGCGCTCCGGCAAAAGGTGTCAAGCAGGCCGCACACGCAGCGCAGGACGCGCCGCGCTGACGGCTCACCCGGGCGGCCAGCGCATGTGTCGTCCGCCAAGCAGGTGCGCGTGCAGATGGTGCACCGTTTGTCCGCCGTCCGCGTTCGTGTTGAACACCACGCGATAGCCGGAATCCGCGAGCCCTTCCCGCTGCGCCACCTGCGTAGCCAGCTCCATGATCGCACCGACGAGCGGCGATCCCGCGGCCTCGTTCAGGGAGTGCACGTGCTCGCGCGGAATGATGAGCACGTGCACCGGTGCCTGCGGCGTGATGTCGCGGAATGCCAGGCAATCCGTCGTTTCCGCGACGATGCTGGCGGGAATTTCACCGCGGCCGATCCTGCAGAAGAGACACTGTTCCGTGTCAGTCATGATCATGCTCCGTCAATGCCGAAAGCGCCGCACGCGCCATCGCGACACCCGCAATTGCCGCCGTCTCGAAGCGCAGCGTAAGCGGCGCAAGATGCACCGCCAGAAATCCCGCGTCGAGCAGCGCGGCGCGCTCATCGTCCTCGAATCCACCTTCCGGGCCAACGGCGATCGTGGCAGGCGCGGCGATGGGCCGCATCGGCACGCCCTCACCCAACCCATCGAGCAGCCAGCGGGTGCCTGCCGGACAGGCCGCAATCGCGCGCTCGAGCGTGGCATCCGGGTACAGGATCGGAAGCCAGGCGCCGCCTGATTGCGTGAGCGCCGAGATCATGCGCGCACGAGTCTTCTGCCGGAACGTCACCCCTTCACCGCGGGGATTCACGCTGCGCGACCGGCGCCACGTGACCGGTCGCCAGGACGTCACGCCGAGCTCCGTGGCCTTCTCCGCCAGCCAGAGCATGCGGTCACGATCGGCGATGGGCACCAGCAGGTGCACGTCCGGCAAGGGCGCGACCTGCTCGACGCGCTCGAGCGCGACGGTGCCCTGCGTTTTCGCGAGGCGCACGAGCGTACCTTCCCCGCGCGTGCCCGCACCATCCACAAGACACACCCGACTGCCAACGCCAACGCGCCGCACGTGCGCATGGCGCGCTTCCGACTCGTCGAGCAGCACGGGCCTGCCAGCTTCGAAAGGCTCGGCGGCGAACAGCGTCGCTAGCGCGGGCTGACCACGCAGCTCCACCAGTCTCCCTCGACGAGCTCTGCTCCCATTCTCCAGCGTCCGCGCTCCAGCTCGCGCCGCAACTCCTCCCGTTCGGTCGCCAGCATGCCTGACAGAATGGCCTGGCCGTCCGGTGTCAGTGCCGCACGCATCGGCGCCGACAGGTCGAGCAGCACCGACGAGATGATGTTCGCCAGGATCACCCGCACGGGTGCGAGGAGTGGCAGCAGCGTACCCGCGTCGCCCTCGATCACGTGGACCCTGTTTCCCGCGTGATTGCGGGCGACATTCTCCTCCGCGTTGCCAATGGCATCGGGATCCAGCTCGATCGCCGCAACGCGCGCGGCGCCCAGTCGTGCGGCGGCGATGGCGAGCACGGCGCTTCCGGTTCCGAGATCGGCCACGAAATCGCCCTGACGGATGACAGCCTGCATGAGATGCAGCACGCCGCGCGTGGTCTCGTGCTCGCCGGTTCCGAACGCCATGGCCGGGTCGATGAGGATCGCAATCTCTGCTGCGGCCGTGCCGGCTGCGAGCCACGGCGGGGCGATGGCAATCCGGCCGACATGATTCACGCCGACGCGAACGGGCCACGCGCGCGCCCAGTCATACGCGCCGGCGAGCGTGTACTGCACGCGAGCGCCGGCACTCGCGGACGTCACAGCGGCATCGAGCGCGGCACGATCCGCCGAATCCTCGAGGTGGGTGACCAGTTCACCATTCACGTCCTGTACGCCAGCGGCTCCGGCGTGCACGAGCGCGCGCACGACCGCGTCACGGGCGTCCTCGCTGATGCCGCACACCCGGATCTCCACCCACGCTACTGTCACGGCGCGCCATGGCGCCCGCGATCAGGCACCCAACGCCTCCTTCATGCGCGACCAGAATCCCTTGGACCGTCCGGCGGGTGGCGCGCCTTCCGTGCTCTGCAACTGCGCGAGCAACGCCTCCTGCTCCGGCGTGTGCGACTGGGGCGTCCAGAGCTGCACGCGCACGTGGAGATCACCCGATCCACTTGCATTCACGCGCGGGAGTCCGCGTCCGCGAAGATGGAAGACCTGCCCGCTCTGCGTACCGGAGGGTACACGCAGCGAGATGTTCCCGACCACATTCGGTGCTTCGACGTCCGCGCCCAGCACGAGTTGCGGATACGTGACCAGGACCTCCGTGTAGAGGTCGGCGCCGTCCCGCTCGAAGCGCGGATCCTCTTCGACGTCGAACACTACGAGCACATCGCCGCGCGGTCCACCCTGGGGACCAACGCTTCCCATGGCGCGCAGCGTCATGTACTGCCCCGTGGATACGCCGGCCGGAATCTGCACCGCGATGGTTTTCTCGCCCCGCACGCGCCCTTCGCCCTTGCACTTCCGGCATGGGGTGTCAATGGTCTTGCCCTGCCCCGCACACGTCGGACACGGCGCGACACTGACGAACTGACCGAAGAACGAGCGTTGCGCACGTCGCACCTCACCCGATCCACCGCACGTGGTGCAGCGCGTCGGTCTGGTCCCTGATTCGGCGCCGGAGCCCTCGCACGCCTCGCAGGCATCCAGGATCTTGATGGTGATCCGCTTCTCCACGCCTTCCGCGACTTCGCTCAGCGTGAGCGGAATACTGACTTTGAGGTCGGAGCCGGCACGCGGGCCCCCGCGAGTACGGCTCCCGCCGCCGAACATCTCCTCGAAGCCCGGGAATCCGCCAAAGTCGCGCATGAAGATGCCCAGGGCTTCGGACAGATCGACGTGATGAAATCCACCGCCCATTCCACCGCGCAGTCCGGCCTCGCCGAATCGATCGTATGCGGCGCGCTTGTCAGCGTCGCGCAGGATGTCATACGCCTCGGTGATGCTCTTGAAGCGCTCCTCGCTCTCCTTCGCGCCGCCGTTCCGGTCGGGGTGATACTGCATGGCCAGCCGCCGGTACGCCTTCTTGATTGCTTCGTCTGACGCGCCGTGCTCGACGCCGAGCACGGAATAGTAGTCTGCCATCGTTCTCGTCTATCCCAGTGTGGATCTTCAGTGTGGTTTGGCTTCGCCGTGACGGATGACGTGCCGCGGCGCGGCGAAACAATCCCTCGCCACGCGTGCGCTCCGCGTGAGCTATTCCAGCAGGTCGCTGATCAATCGCGAGGTGTGGGTCACCAGGGAAATAACCTTCTCGTAGGGCATGCGCGTCGGACCAATCACCCCGATCACCCCGGAGAGCGCTCCAAGATGATACTCGGCCGTCACGACCGTGAAATCGGAGAGCGCCGGATCTCTGTGCTCGGTGCCAATCGTGATGGAGATGCCGGGCGCCGCCGTGTGCTGTCGCAGCAGCGCGCTCAACGTTTCGGGACGATCGGTGAGCGCAAGGAGCTTGCGTAGATTGTCCCCACGCGCGAACTCCGGCTGTTCAGCGAGCACCGACGCCTCTCCAAAGAGCACCTGCGACTCCCCAAGTGGACGGCTGAGCTCGAACAGTTGATCCGCGCCCTGAATGAAAATATTCAGCAGCTCACGCGCACCTGCTTCATCGCTGCGATCGCGCAGGCGCTCCGCCAGCGAGGAGCGGATCTCTCGCAGCGTCAGTCCCGACAACCGCTCATTCAGCACCATGGCGACATCGGCCACCACAGTCTCGGCAATTTCGCCCGGGACCTCGACGAAGATGCTGCGCGCGGCTCCTCCAGCCAAACGCATCACGAGAAGCAGACGTTCCGCGGAGACACGAATCAGCTCCAGTCGCTCGAGCCGTGTTTCATCCAGGCGCGGGGCAAGTGCGACTCCCAACTCCTGCGTGAGCACCCCAAGGACCTGCGCGGCACGGCGCAGGATCGCTTCAATCGCGGTGCCGCTCCCCGAGAGTCGCTCGAGCAGCGCATCCCGCGCTCCGGCGTCGAGTGGCGTGAAATGCAGCAGGCTGTCCACGTATACGCGATACGCGATATCGGTTGGCACGCGGCCAGCGGATGTATGCGGATGAAAGAGAAACCCCTTGTCCTCCAGGTCGCTCATGGTGTTGCGAATGGTGGCCGGCGAGACGCCAAGGCCGAACCGGCGGGAAATCAGACGCGATCCCGCGGGTTCTGCTGTTTCCACGTACGATTGGATGACCGCTGCGAGCACGCGCCGCTCGCGTTCGGTGAGCTCTTCTCCGGTCATAAGTCAAAAGCTAGTAAGGACTTCCGGCCATCGTCAAGCTGCCCGCCAAGGTATCGAGGCGAAGCCAGCCAAGGGGCGACAGGCGGAGTCGGCCGTTTACCATGGTTCCCCAGCCTGCATCGAGCCACCGCTGCACCTGGTCGGTTGCTCTGCTGTCCATCTGCAGGCCGTCAATCGTACGCAGGCCCAGGTACACTCGTTCTGCTGCGCGCTGCTCTTCAGTGAGGACCTCCGTGCCAGCCAATGGGTCACGCGACGCGACAACAGCGCGCCGCCATTCCTCGTACGCCGCGGCATTCCACCGGCGACGCGTGCCATCGTAGCCGTGCGCCGCCGGCCCCACACCCGCATAGGGAACGTGACTCCAGTAGGCCGAGTTGTGCCGAGCCCGATATTCCGGCCGGCCGAAGTTCGACACTTCGTAGTGCTCAAAGCCGGCGGCCGAAGCCAGCTCGTGCGCCAGAAGAAATTCCTGTTCGTACCGCTCATCCGGCGCCTCGATCGCGAGCCCGCGATCACGCCATCTGGCAAGCGGAGTGCCGCCCTCAATCGTGAGACCGTACAGCGACAGATGGGTGGGCGCCAACTCCAGCGCCAACGCGAGATCCCGGCGCCAGTCGCGCCGGAGTGCTTCGGGGAGCGCGAAGATGAGGTCGAGCGATAAATCCGTGAATCCGGCGCTGCGGGCGGCGTGCACCGCGATCGCGATACGTGCCGCATCGTGTGTGCGGTGCATCCACGCCAGCGCGCTGTCGTCGAACGACTGCGCGCCAATCGAGAGCCGCGTGATGCCGGCCGCACGCCATGCTGCCGCGTCGTCAGGCGTGATATCGTCGGGGTTTGCTTCGAGCGTGACCTCGGCGCGCGGAGCCAGTGTCACACGCTGCCGCAGGGTGCTCATGAGTTGCGCCACTCCCCATCCGCCGAGATGCGATGGCGTGCCGCCGCCGAAGTACAGCGTGTCCACCTCCCACGCGGAGTCTGTGGAGAAGCGCACGTCCAGCTCGCGCGCGACGGCGTGCACGTACGCGGCGACCGGAACGGTCCGGCGCACCGCAATTGAGAAGTCGCAGTAGGAGCAGCGGCGCCCGCAGAAGGGGACGTGAACGTACAGGTGGCGCGGAAGCATGCCGAAAGCTAAGGGCCGGCGCGCGTCGGACATCAGCGCCGGCGGATCTCGCCGGTGAGCGCACACTCGATGGCACCGCGGAGCTCGAGCGCGGTCACGGCGGCGAGACATTCCCGCGCCGGGAGCGCGGAGCGGCTTGCCAACATGTCGACGCTCAGCGCGCCGCCCCCGAGTGCGTCCCAGATCGCCTGCTCCGCCGGAGAGTCAATGGCGGCTGCCGCGCGCACAGGCGGCGTGGCGCCAACGAGCGCCAACGCATCGGCGACGCTCGCAATGACCTGGGCGCCATCGCGGAGCAGTTCGTTGGAGCCGGCGCTCTGCGGATCGTCGATGCGCCCGGGCACGGCGGCCACGTCGCGGTGCAGGTCCAGTGCGTGACCGGCCGTGATCAGCGCTCCGCTGCGAAAGGGCGCTTCCACGATAATGGTCGCGCGCGCCAGCCCGGCAATGATGCGATTGCGCTTCGGGAACGAACCGGCCGATGCGCGGTCACCGGGGAACTCCTCGGAGAGCAGCAAACCTTCCGCGGCAATTCGGCGGTGCAGATCGCGATGCCCGCGCGGATACGCCAGATCCACACCGGTACCAAGCACCGCGATCGTGGAACCGGCGGCGGCGAGCGCCGCGCGATGTCCGGCGGCATCGATGCCGCGCGCCATTCCGCTCACGATGACCAGGCCTGCGCGCGCCAGCGCGGTCGCCAGCTCGCGCGTGACGCGCTCACCATACGGCGTTGCGCGACGCGTTCCGACGATGGCGACGGCCGGTCGATCCAGCAGCGCCAGGTTGCCCAGCGCGAATAGACAGGGCGGCGGATCAGCGAGCTCCAGCAACGACGCGGGATACCCTGTCTCGCCAGACAGGATGGTGGAGATGCCGCGTTCCCGTGCGCCGGCGAGCACGTCGCCCGCGCGCTCCAGCGCCGTGCCATGTCCTCGAAGTCCGGGAGCATCATCGAAAGCCCGCACGGCGGACCCGAATCTCGCAGCGAGGCTGTGATACGTGCTGGGCCCCACGCCGGGAAGAAGCGCGAGGGCGAGCGACTTGCGCCGGGGCTCTTCCTCAAGGCAGAGCGACGTCTGCCGCTCCGGTGGACGCATGCCTGCGGAGAAGCAGCAACTCATCCCACCATGCCGCCAGGAGCGAGGCGAGGCCGAGCCGGCCGGCCGAACTGATCGCATAGAGGCCGAATGCGTGGGGGGCGAGGATGGGCGGCGGCTCCAGTTCGCCGAGCAGGTCCATCTTGCTGAACACCACGCAGTGCGGCTTGGCGGCCAGTTCCGCCGAATAGCGAGCGACCTCGAGTCGCAAGGCATCGTACTCCGCCTGCCAGTCCATCGCGTCCACCGGAATCAGAAAGGCGAGGATGCGGGTACGCTCGATGTGGCGCAGGAAGGTGAGCCCCAGTCCACGACCTTCGTGCGCACCTTCGATGATGCCGGGAATGTCCGCCACTACGAAGGTCCGATGATCACTGAGCTGCACCACTCCCAGATTGGGGGCGAGGGTCGTAAAAGGATAATCGGCGATTTTGGGATGCGCGGCGGAGATGACTGACAGCAACGTGGACTTGCCCGCATTGGGCTGGCCGACGAGACCGACATCGGCGATGAGCTTGAGCTCCAGTTCGAGCGTGCGCACCTCGCCTTCCTCGCCTGGCTGCCATTCACGCGGCGCCTGATGGGTGGCCGAGACGAAAAACGCGTTGCCCTTCCCGCCACGTCCACCGCGGGCGACGACGAGCTCGTCATCCTTCGCGAGGATCTCACCGAGTCGCTCCCCGGTTCTCACGTCGCGGATGCAGGTTCCCGGCGGAACCGGCAGCACGATGCTGTCGCCGGCGTGCCCTGTCATGTTGGAACCCATTCCATGCTCGCCACGGCCGGCGGCGAAGCGTGTCCGATAGGTGTAGTCGAGCAACGTGGCGAGATTGTCATCGGCGCGTACCACGATGTCACCGCCTCTGCCACCATCGCCGCCGTCGGGACCCCCCATCGGCACCCGGTGCTCACGGCGGAACGAGACGCATCCGGATCCGCCGGTTCCGGCCTCGACCTGGATTTCCACGCGATCGATGAAGTTGCTCACTCCGGCCTCACACGGTTCCACAGCAATGCGAAGCGCCGCGCTGCCTCTGGTGACACGGTCGGCGTCACCAGCGCAAGCGCCTCACCCACTTCGGCGGGAGAGGCTCCGGCGTTGAGCGCGCCGTGCAGGTGGGCGTGGAGCTGACGGTCCTGCTCCAGTACGGCGCATGTCACCACAATACACAACTCGCGCAGCCGCAGCTCCAGACCCGGCCGGCTCAGCACCTTGCCGTAGCCGTCCGTGATCATCCACGCCTCGAGAGCGGGGTGCAGGTCCCGCACGTTGGCTCGCAGTCGCGAGTAGGTGGCGCCGTACACGATGGCGCAGGTGCGCTCGCCACGCTGCTGCCATGCCGCGGCCGCGCGGGGATCCGTATCGGGATCCGACGCGGGAGCGGCACGTCCGGATACCCGGCGCCACTCTCGCGCCGCATTGAGCGCGCGCGGGAAGCCCGCAAAGAGGTACGATTGCAGAATGAGTTCCTCCACCCAAACGGGATTCACACCACTCGTCGCGGCACGCGCCATCCCGGCGCGCACGGTGACCTCGGTTCCGACAGCAATCACCGCGGCCACTCGCAGCAGTTCCTGCGTGGGCTGATCGAGCATTCCGATGTTAGTGGGAGCGTCCGGCGTCGGCATCATGAAAGCAGCGCACGGCGGAGCGAATCCACGCGTTGATCAGGCCATCGGCCGGATTTCACCAACGGTCACACCGCGGGTGTTGATGATCGGTGTGTGCAGGAACGACGCCAGGGGCGCCGCGAGCGGATCCGGCAGCACATCCAGCAGCTGGAGCAAACGCAGGACCGCAGGGTACTGCGCCCGCGAAGCACCGTCTTCAACCTTCACCGTGAAGGCAAAGCCCGCATCCGGCACGGCGACGGTGTGAATGCCTTCGGCGCCGACCTTCGCCAGAACGCGTCCCTCGGTTTCCTCCATC
>JBOHTE010000384.1:0-3336 GCA_050733555.1 Gemmatimonadaceae bacterium
CAGGTACTCGTCCCGCAGCGCGGGATCGGTGCCGCGCACCATGGCGACGACGTTTTGCGACGGCAGCGCGGCGGCGAGCCCGGCGTGTACGGCCGCGACGGACGTTGCCGTGAAGGGCTGCAGGTACGGGGAGGCACAGGCAAAACGTGCATGCGCGCCTGCCGGCGTGTCGCAGATGGAATCGGGATGCACGCTCAGCGGCTGCAGTCCGAGCGTGGCATAGCGGCGCGCGATGTACGCCGCGGCACTGTCATTGCCCGGCGTGCCGGTGAGACGCCCCGCCAGCGCATCGCTCGCCAGATAGTTGACGTCGCGACGAAGGATCGTGGTATCGGCGGCGGGAGCCGGGCTCACCGCACTGCCGGGAGCCACGGCGGCATGGCAGCCGGCTGCCAGCATGACGAACGCACCCAGCCTGGCGACGGCAGAGCGTACCGGAGTCGGCATGATTCGTGTGATAATGAGAAGTGGTATGACGTTCGAATGTTATGCTGCCGTGCGCGTCACTTCCACCCGCGTGCTACTCCGCCCGCAGCGTGATGGCCGGGTCAATGCGAGTTGCGTGTCGCGCCGGCAGGAAGCTGGCCAGCGCCGACACGATCGCGATGACGGATGTCACGACGGCGTACGTCGCGAGGTCCGTGGAGGTAAGTCCGTACAGCAGGGTGCGCAGCAGTCGGGTGGCCGCGAGTGCACCCAGCAGCCCGGCGGCAATTCCCAGCAACGACAGCCGCATCCCCTGTCGGACGATCAGGAGGCGAACGGCGCCGCGCTGCGCGCCGAGCGCCATGCGGATGCCCATTTCGCGCGAGCGTTGCGTGACGATGTAGCTGAGGGTGCCGTGCACGCCGATCATCGCGAGCACCAGTGCGAGCACCGCGAACGCGCCGAGCAGCCGCATGGTGAATCGCTGCTTGCCAATGGACTGTGACAGCGCCTCGTCCATGGTAGTCACGCCATACAGCGCGACCTGCGGGTCGAGATGCCGCACGGCCGCGCGCACCTGGGAGACCACTGCCATCGGGTCCGAATGGGTGCGGACGAGGAGCGAGACGGTGGCGAAGGGCACCTGCCAGAGGGGCGGATAGACCGCGGGCGGCGTCGCGGCGCCGGGCCCCTCGAATTTCTCGTCCGCCACGACGCCGACGATGCGCCGCGCCTGTCCCCAGAACCTGAGCTGCTGGCCGACGGCGTTCCCGTCGGGAAAGTACCGGCGCGCGCCAGACTCGTTGATCACGAGCACCGCGGTCGCCGTTGCGTCATCCTGATCCGAGAGCAGCCGTCCGCGCCGCAGCGCCACGCCCGCGGTGCGGAAGTACGACGGACTGACGCTGCGGATATAGATCTCCGCCTGATGTTCCGCCTCCGCCTCGCGTCCCACGATCACGAAGCTGTTGGTGAAGCCTGCTTCGAGTGGATCGTTCGCAGACACGGACGCCGACACGACGCCTGGAATCGCCTCGACCCGGCGGATCAGTTCCCGATGAAATCCTGCCAGCTCCGGGAAGTGCGGGAACGCTGCCATGCTCTGCGGATAGCGCGATGCAGGGAGCTGGTACTGCACCCGCAGCAGCCGGTCGGACTGGAATCCCGGGTCGACGCCGCGCAGCGACCAGACGCTCCGGATCAACAACCCCGCACCGATCACGAGGACCACGGACAGCGCGATTTCCGCGACGACGAGGCCATTGCGGAAACGCTGCTGTGCGGGCGCGGCCGAGCCGCTGCGACCGCTGCCGGACCGCAGCGCATCCTGCACATCGAGCGTGCGCGCGAGGAAGAGTGGGAGCAGTCCGAACGTCATGGACACCAGCACGGCGATGCCAAGCGCCACGCCGAGCACACGCGGATCCATCGAGACATCCGCGAGTCGCGGAATGTTTGGCGGTGCGAGCGCGAGCAGCACGCGGAGTCCGACCGTGGCAATGCCAATGCCGAGTGCCGCGGCGGCCACGGAGAGCAGGAGACTCTCGGCGAAGAGTTGCTGGGCGAGTCGCCGCATCCCGGCTCCGAGCGCGAGGCGCACCGCCACTTCACGCCGGCGCGCCACGGTGCGGGCGAGCAGCAGATTGGCCGCATTGGCGCAGGCAATGAGCAGCACGAGCGCCGATGCGGCGAGCAGTACGGCAAGCGCGGGGCGAATGCCGCGCACGAGCGACAGAGAGAGCGATTCGACGAACACGCCGCGTGCGCGATTCTCGCGAGGGTACTGGATCTCGAGCGTGGCCGCGAGCGCCGCCATCTCGCGCTGCGCGGCGGCCGGTGGCACTCCAGCGCGCAGGCGCGCGACGACGATGACATCGTGACGCTCGCGGGGCGACGACACGGGAGTCGCGGCGAGCGGGAGCCACACGTCCACATCCTGCTGGAGCGACCCGAATCCCGGTGGCATCTCGGGCAGCTCGATGCCGTCCGGGAGTACGCCCAGCACGCTGTAGCTGCTGTCGCCCAGCCTGATGCGGCGCCCGATGATGTCGGGCGCGGACGCGAAGCGGCTGTGCCAGAGCCGCTCGCTGATCAGCGCCACGGCAGGCGCGCCCGGCACATCCTCATCGGGGCGAAAACCGCGTCCCAGTCGCGGCGAAACGCCGAGCGTCGCCAGGAAGTCCTCCGTGACCGCGGCTGCACTGAGCTGAACCGCGTCGGCGCCGGGCGCGGGCGGCGTGAAGCTGAGCGCGCGCGGCTGGAGTGCGGCGAGGTGGGAGAAGACGTGACTGCGCGCGCGGAAGTCGAAGTAATCGGGGACGGACGCCGGCTCGCGCGTCGTGCCGCTGGTGCGGTCGTTCTCCCACACCATGACGAGCCGGCCGGGATCGGCGTACGCCAGCGGCCGCAGCAGCACGGCGTTCACCACGGTGAAGATGGCGGTGGTGGCCCCGATGCCGAGCGCCAGGGTGAGCACCACGACGCCGGTGAACGCGGGACTCTTGCGCAATGCGCGCAGCGCCCCGCGCAGGTCGGCGGCGCCGGCGTCGAGCAGGGAGATGCCGCGCGCGTCGCGGCATTCCTCCTTGTAGCGCTCCAGACCGCCGAAGTCGCGGAGCGTCGTCTGGCGCGCCACCGCGGGCGTCATGCCCGCCCGCAGGCGCGCGGCCACTTCCATGTCCACGTGAAAGCGGAGCTCCTCGTCCAGCTCCTGATCCTCGCGGCCGCGCGCGAACAGCGCCCGCCAGCGTGTGGCGATCCGGGTGCGGAGACTCATCGCGCCTCGACCGCTCAGACGGGCTGCGCGCGCAGCACCCGCTGCACGGCGACCATGAAGCGTTCCCAGCTCTGCGTTTCCTGCTGCAGCTGCGCCCGGCCGGTGCTGGTGAGCCGGTAGTAGCGCGCCCGGCG
>JBOHTE010000385.1:0-2748 GCA_050733555.1 Gemmatimonadaceae bacterium
ACGCTCTTCAACGCGCTCGAATGGCGCGACATTGGGCCGTTTCGGGGCGGCCGCTCGGTCGCCGTAGCGGGCTCCGACAAGCGACCCAACGAATACTGGATGGGCACCACCGGCGGCGGCGTGTTCAAGACGACCGATGGCGGTCATAGCTGGCAGCCGGTCACGGACAAGTACTTCGGCGGGACCATCGGTGCGATCGGGGTGAGCGAATCGAATCCCGACATCGTGTACGTCGGCACGGGCGAATTCGACATCCGCGGCAACGTCTCGAATGGGGACGGCGTCTGGAAGACGACTGACGGCGGCAAGACCTGGACACACATGGGACTCGCCGAAACCCGGCAGATCTCGCGCGTGCGGGTGGATCCGCGAAACCCTGACGTCGTGTACGTGGGCGCGCTCGGCCACGTGTGGGCACCGAATCCCGAACGTGGCGTGTACAAGAGCACCGATGGTGGCAAGAGCTGGAAGAAGATTCTCTTCCGCAACGATTCCACCGGCATCAGCGACCTGACGCTCGATCCCAACGATCCGAATACGCTGTACGCCGCGTTCTGGCAGGCGGGGCGCAAGCCCTGGCTGCTGGTGAGCGGCGGTGCCGGCAGCGGCATTTTCAAGAGCACCGATGCCGGTGAACACTGGACGGAACTCACGCGCAACCCCGGACTGCCCAAGGGGGTGATCGGCGACATTGGCCTCGCGGTGTCGCACGCCAATTCCAATCGCGTGTGGGCGATCGTCGAAGCCGACTCGGGCGGGGTGTTCCGTTCCGACAATGGTGGCCGGACGTGGGCGCGGACCAATGATGACCGCAATCTCCGCCAGCGCGCATGGTACTACTCGCGCATCTTCGCCGATCCGAAGGACTCGAACGGCGTGTACGTCGTGAACGTCCAGTTCTGGCACTCCACCGACGGTGGGAAGAAATTCCGGTCCGTGCGGGTTCCCCACGGTGACAATCACGATTTCTGGATCGCGTCGAACGATGCGAAGCGGATGATCGAGAGCAACGACGGTGGTGCCGTCGTCTCCACCGATGGTGGCAAGTCCTGGAGCGACGAGAACTATCCCACCGCGCAGTTCTACCACGTCACCACCACCACCGACTTCCCCTATCGGGTGTGCGGCGCGCAGCAGGACAACAGTACGCTGTGCGGCCCAAGCCGCTGGCCGGGTGGGATAGACCTCAGCCAGTGGCAGGACGCGGGCGGTGGGGAATCCGGCTACATCCAGGTGCGACCAGACAGCACGAACATCGTCTACGCCGGGAGCTACGCCTATCTGTCGCGACTCGACCTGAAGACTGGGCAGCAACGCGACATCATCCCCTGGCCCGACAACCCCATGGGGCACTCGGCGCAGGACCTCAAGTATCGCTTCCAGTGGACGTTCCCGCTCCTCATCTCGCCGCACGATCCTGCCACGCTCTACCTGGGATCGAATGTGCTCTTTCGCACGCGCAATGACGGGCAGAGCTGGGACGTGATGAGCCCCGACCTCACCCGGCACGATCCCGCCACGCTGGGCGCGTCGGGCGGTCCGATCACAAAGGACCAGACGTCCGTAGAGTACTACGCCACCATCTTCGCGATTGCCGAGTCGCCGGTGGCGCGCGGCACCATCTGGACCGGGTCCGACGATGGTCTCATTCAGGTCACGCGCGACGACGGTGCCCACTGGACGAACGTGACGCCGAAGAATCTCGGCGACTGGACGCGTGTCTCGATCATCGACGCCTCGCACTTCGACGCCGGCACCGCGTACCTCGCGGCACATCGCTATCAGTTGGACGACAACCAGCCGCATCTCTTCAGGACGACGGATTACGGCGCCACGTGGACGCGGATTGATGCCGGAATTCCGCGCGATCAGTTCACGCGGGTGATTCGGGAGGATCCCGAGCGCCGCGGCCTGCTGTACGCCGGCACCGAGCGCGGCGTCTGGGTCAGCTTCGACGACGGCGGCCACTGGCAGTCGCTGCAGCGCAATCTGCCGCCCGTGCCCGTGCATGACCTCGAAATCACGCAGGGCGATCTTGTGGCGGCGACCCACGGCCGCTCGTTCTGGATCCTCGACGACGTCTCGGCGCTGCGCCAGCTCTCGAGCAGCGTCGCCGCGGCGCCCGCCCATCTCTTCGCGCCGCGCGATGCGTACCGCGTGGAGTGGGGTGGCGGGTTTGGCGGTGCGGCTGAGGGACAGAATCCCCCAGCCGGCGCCATGGTGTACTACACGCTTGCGCAGCCCGGACGAACGGTGACGCTCGAGTTCCTCGACTCGAAGGGCGCGGTCATCCGGAAGTTTTCCAGTCTGCTCGACAGCGCCGGGCGCGCGGACAGCCTGCGCGCCGACAGCGTGAAGCGCGCGCGCACCGACAGTCTCACGCGCGCGGGGCTCTCGCGCGACTCGATTCGCACGCTCGAGGCGGCGGAAGCGCGTGGCGCCGGTGGCCCGCGTCGAGGCCGCGCCGGCCCCATGCGCGTGCCGGACAAGGTGGGCCTGAATCGCTTCGCGTGGGACCTTCGCTATCCCGACGCGGTGGGATTCCGGAATCTCATCATGTGGGCAGGCGGCACGCGTGGACCGCTGGCCACGCCAGGGAAGTATTCCGTGCGGCTCACCGTGGACGGACAGTCCCAGACGCAACCCTTCGTGCTCCGCAAGGACCCGCGCATTCCCGCCACGCAGCAGGATCTCGACGCGCAACTTGCGCTGCTCATCAAGATCCGCGATACCCTGAGCGCGGCGAAC
>JBOHTE010000386.1:0-10132 GCA_050733555.1 Gemmatimonadaceae bacterium
ACGTCGAGCTGCTCGCACGGTATCTCGAATCGCTGCGGGCCATTTGCGCCGGCGATGCCGCGGCGGGTCCCGTCGCACTCTCGCCGCCGTCCGAGCGTTTTCACTGGCTCACGTCGCCGCGCTCTGACGTGCTGCAGAGCTCTCCGATTCACAGCGGCCTCACCGATGATCCGGCGCGTTCGCTCGACGAACTGTTCGGTATCTACGTCGTCGCGGACGAGATCGCCTGACGGGAACCAATTGGCACGTGGTAACGCTTGAGCAGAAGAAGCAGAGCCGACCCTGTTTGGTCATGCCAGGCGGGGTCTGATCTATTCCGGTTCGCCCGGCGGACGCCGTGCCGCCAGAACACTCTTCTGCGCGAGAGCACATCATGACCACGACACTCGATCGCCCGGCCACCGCGTCGGGCAGCTTTGCCATCGGCGGCGATCTCCCCGTTCACCGGCTTGGCTTTGGCAGCATGCAACTCACCGGTCCCGGAATCTGGGGAGACCCCGAGGACCCGGACGAAGCCGTGCGCGTCCTGCGGCGCGCGGTGGAGCTTGGCATCACGCTCATTGACACGGCGGACTCGTACGGTCCGTACGTCGCCGAAGAGCTGATCAGCAAGGCGCTGCGCCCCTACCCCGAGGATCTCGTCATTGCGACAAAGGCCGGACTCACTCGCGCCGGACCTGGCGACTGGCGTCCCGTCGGCCGCCCCGAGTACCTGCGGCAGGAGGCCGAGTTGAGTCTGCGGCGCCTGGGGCTGGAGCGCATTGACCTTTTCCAGCTTCATCGGATTGACGAGAAGGTTCCGCTGGCCGATCAGATCGGGGAGCTCGCACTGCTGCGGACAGAGGGAAAGATCCGCCACATTGGTCTCTCCGAAGTCACCATCCAGCAACTGCAGGACGCCCAGCGCATCGCACCGATTGTCTCTGTGCAGAATCGCTACAACCTGATCGACCGCTCATCGGAGGCACTGCTGGAGCACGCCGAGGCGCATGGGATCGCATTCATTCCGTGGTTCCCGCTGGCCACGGGCGAACTGACCAACGAGGACGGCCCACTGCACGAGATGTCGCACCGGCTGGGCGCGACGCCATCGCAACTGGCCCTCGCCTGGTTGCTGCACAGGTCGCCGGTGATGCTCCCGATTCCCGGGACGTCATCGGTATCGCATCTGGAGGAGAACGTGGCCGCCGCGGCCATCACCTTGTCCGACAGCGACGCCGAGCGACTGGGCAACGCGGTGAAGTGACGTGCCTGGCGAGCGTCGCGTAGTGCGACGCTCACCACCACGAGGACTCAGCCCAGTGCCTCGCTGAGCGAGCAGGAAAAGCCTGGCAGGACGTCTTCGCCGCTGAGTGTACCGTCGGCGGCGATGAGCGACAGGCTGCCATCGCGCCGATAAACGCGTGCCTGCACGTGCGCCGGATCGATCACCCAGATCAATCGCACCCCTGCCCCGAGCCAGTCAGCGACCTTCGCGAGCAGCTCCGCGGGCGCGTCGCCCGGAGACACAATTTCCGCGAGCAGATCGGGAACGATCGGCGCATACCCGCGCTCCGGAATCTGGCTGGCGCGCCCCCGGGCGACGAAGGCCACATCCGGCGCTCGCACCGTATCCGGATTCGACTCGAGCTTGAACCCCGTGTCCTGCGCGAACACCACGCCAAGCTGCTCGCGCCGGATGAAATCGCTGAGGTAGTACGACAGCGTGGCTGCGACGCGCCCGTGGCTCATGCCAGGTGGTTCGCGCACGACCAGCCGTCCGCGAAGGAGTTCGGTCTGCTTATCTGCGAGCACGAGCTGCTCGAGCTCCTCGGCGGTCATCAACTTCGGCACTGTATCCACCGCTCGTACCCTCCTCGCGTGATGTTGTGGCGCTCGTTGCGCCAGACAGAAGAGAATGTACGAGCGGACACGCGAAGAGTGTCATCATTCCAGCGCGACTCAGGCCGCAGAATGCAGTGCGATTCGGGCCGCAGAATGCACTGCGACTCGCGCCGCGCGATGCATCCCGCCTCGGAGGGACGACGCGCCCGCGTAATGCTACTCCGAGCGCAACGCCACGATGGGATCGACCCGCGTCGCGCGACGCGCCGGGATCAGACACGCTAGCAGTCCCGCCGCCGCGAGCACGACGGCCACTCCCGCAAAGATTTCCGGATCGCGCGGCTGCACGTCGAACAGCACCATCACGAGCAGTCGCGATACCCCGGTGGCCACGGCGAGACCAGCGATCATTCCGATACCGAGCTGCCACACGCCCTGTCGCATCACCAGGCCCAGCACGTCGCGCGCCTGCGCGCCGAGTGCCATGCGAATCCCGAGCTCACGCGCGCGACGGCTCACCGAGAACGCCATCACCGCGTACAGGCCAATGGAGGCAAGGAAGAGCGCCACGCCGCCAAAAATCACGAACATTGTCCCGAACACCCGATAGAACCACAGGGGGCGATCGAGCGCCTCTTCCATGGAGTACACGTGGTAGAGCGGAATGTCCGGGTCGAGCGACGCCACGGCCTGACGAACGGCGGCGGTGAGCCCCATGGCACCGCCGCCGGCGCTGCGCACGGCTATGCTCACGAAGTTGCTGTGAAGCTGCGCGAGCGGAGTCAGCATGATGGGCGGGCGCGGATGATCGGCGTCACCTGAATAGAAGTCCGGGATCACGCCAACGATGGTGCGCCATGGATCGGTGCTCTTGACGCCGCCAAATCGTACACGGCGACCCAGCGGGTTCCCGTTCTTCAGGAATTGCCGCACGAACGCCTCGTTCACGACGACGACCGGTGCGGCGTCGAGGCGGTCCTGCGCACCGAGCGCGCGTCCCTGCTGCACCACGAGGCCGAAGGTCTGGAAGAATCCGGGTGTCACGTCCAATTGCCGCGCGTTGGGATAGTCCCGGTCGGAGGCATACGACCCACCCTCCAGCGCGAAGGACGTTCCGCCCAGGCCCGTCCCGGGCAGGCTGGACACGAGTGTCGCCGCACTGACGCCGGGCAGCTCTCCAAGCCGCTCGTCGAGCGATGTGAAGAAGCGCATCTGCATGGCGGTGTCGGTATACGTGGCGGGAAAGCCAATGCGCGCCGTGAAGAGATTCTGCGACGTGAAGCCGTAGTCCACGTGACGCAGCTTCGTGAGGCTCTTGATCATGAGGCCGGCGGACACGAGCAGTCCGCACGAGAGCGCCACCTCGAAGATGACCAGCGCGCGGCTGAACTTGCCGATGCGCAGACTGGAGGCGCCGCGCGACTCATCCTTGAGCACCTCGCTCACGTCCGTGCGCGATGACTGGAACGCGGGAATCGCGCCGGACAGCAACGTCGCCAGCAGCGCCAGCGCCACGGCGAACACGAGCACCGCCGGATGCAGCCGGATGTCGATGAAGAAGGGCGGCTGGGTGTCGGCAATGGCGCGGTTGAAGATCATGATGCCGCCATACGCCAACGCGATGCCCAACGCCGTCCCCATGAGCGAGAGCAGCAGCGACTCGGTGAGGAACTGGCGCACGACGGCCCAGCGTGACGCGCCGAGCGCGGTGCGCACGCCGACCTCGCGCGTGCGATGCGCGGCGCGATCGATGAGCAGATTCGCCACGTTGGTACACGCGATGAGCAGGACGAAAAAGACGGCGCCGAGCATCGTGTAGAGCAGGTGATGCGGCTCGGGGCCGAGCTCCGCGTCCACAAAGGGAAACGCGGCGGCGGTGAAGCCCGCATTCGTCTCCTGGTACTCGCCAGCAAGACGGCGCGAGAACGCACGCAGCTCCAGGTTGGCGCGCTCGAGCGACACACCCGGCGCGAGCCGGCCGATCACGGTGAGCCAGTTCCCCTCTCCGCGCTTCGTCGCGAGCGCATTCATCCCCAGCGGCAGCCAGATCTGTTCGACCGCCGGGAAGAGAAAGCCCTGCGGCATCACACCAATGACCGTGAATGGCTGACCGTTCGCGCGAATGACCTTTCCAATGATCGCCGGATCGCCGCCGTACCGGTTCTGCCACATCGCCTGGCCGATGACCACCACGCGCGCTGCTCCCGGTTGATCTTCTCCGTCGCGAAAGTCGCGACCCAGAACTGGGTGCATACGAAGGACGCGGAACGTATTTGCGGTAATGAACGCGCCGTCGAAGCGCTCGGCGCCCTCCGTGCCGCTCACGTTCACGGTGCCCGTGTAATACGCGGCGAGACCGGCGAAGCTGTGCGTCTGCTCTCGCAGATCCGTGAAATCGGAAATCGGCAGGCCGGCGCGACGGATGTCACGCTCCGGATTGTCGCGCTGAATTTCCATCACGGCTTTCCCGCCCGGGAATGGCAGTCCCTTCATGAGGGCGCCGTACACGATGCTGAACATCGCCGTGGTGAAGCCGATGCCGATGGTGAGAGCGAGGACGGCAACGACGACCAGCCCCGGGCTCTTGCGCAAGGCACGGGTGCCATACCGGAAATCGCGAAGCAACGAGTTCATGGGATGGTGCCGGCGAGAGTGGTTGCGGACGGCGCGGGCGGCGCGGCATGCAATCGCGGTGCATTCCCAGTACGGCCGGGTCAGCCGTGGGTTTCAGGACTCCAGAGCAGCGTGATTATGCCTTCTTCCACTTGCATCGACACGTTCCAGGCGCTAATTTCATGATACCGAACAATAACCGAAGTCGCATTTGTAAGTGGCTATCGCCAAAGGACTTGGGACGATACAGTGAAACGGCCCGGAAGGCGGCCTGCACCACGCGGACGGCACGAGGAGGGGTCGCCCAGCTACACTCTGGAGCCGCTGGATCCGTGGCTGAAATGCGGCCCGGACACGTCCGTGTCGGAGCTCTGGAAAGTCACTGAAACACGGCCGGCGGCGCGCGTGTACCACCTGGTTTTTCTGGACCGGTACGGGTGGTACTGCCTTCATGGGAAGGACTGCCCGGCAGTGGCGGAGGTGCAGCGAATTGTTCGGCAAATGACCGCGCGTACCGCGGCACGGGAGTCAACAGGACGTCGAGACAGGAGCAGCACATGATCGCACGACAGGATGCATTCAACAGCAAGAGCCAGGTGTGGAGCGCGCTCGCCGCACCGGTGCCAGCGGGCGCCATTTCCTGGCGTCAGGATGGGAAGCCCATCACGCGCGACGGGCGGCATCTCGCGCGTTTCGTCTGTTACATCGAAGCCAACACGGTTCGCGAGCGGCTCGACACGGTGGTGCCGGGCGAGTGGAGTCTGACGCTTGAGATGCTGCCGCCCATCAGCGCGGGCGACGACAACGACGGCGTCTGCGCCTTCAAGGCCCGACTGCAGGTACTCGGCGTCGTGCGCGAGGATGTGGGAACGGGACGCGATTACAAGCAGGCGTCGACGGATGCGTTCAAGCGCGCCGCCGTCCGGTTCGGCATCGCCAACGAGCTCTATTCGTACGAGCAGAACTGGGTGGAGCTCGACGGCGATGGGCGCGGCGCGAAGCCCCTCGAGGATCCCGCGCAGGCGTACGAGCGCAAGTACGGGAAGGCGCGCGGCACAGAGTCACAGCGCAGTGCAGCAGCGGACACCGAGGGCAGCGCGCAGCCCGTCGCAGCGGCTGCGGACAGCGAAGAGGTGAGCTGCCCCGTCTGCGGCGGCCGCATGTGGGACAACCGGCTCACCAAGCGCAATCCGCGTGCGCCGGATTTCAAGTGTCGCGATCGCAACTGCGACGGCGTCATCTGGCCGGCCCGCACCGCCGAGCCTGCCGCCGCAACGACTACGGAACAGGATGCGGAGCAACTCGTCGCGGTGACCGAGGAGAAGGGGTAAGGCCGCTCCCCACCACCCCTCCCTTGGGAATGGGAAATCGGGAATGGGGAACGATCCCCGCCCCTCCGCTCTTCCCGTGGGAATGGGAAATCGGGAATGGGGAATGGTGGGAATGGGGAGGCCGATTTCCCATTCCCCGCAAAAATCGGGGTGGGGTGAAAGGGGCGGATTGCTTCCCGACCGCCCGGCCCAGCCCTTGGGAATCGGCAATCGAGAATGGGAATCACCACGATCGCGAATGGGGAACCGGTGAGGCAGTCCGCCCCCGCCGCCCCACCCCGATGTCATGGGGAATGGGGAATCGGCCTCCCCCATTCCCCATTCCCGCGATTCCCCATTCCCGCGATTCCCCATTCCCGTTTGCCGATTCCCAGGAGAGAGGAATGGTTGCGGCAAACTACCGGCTTCCCGGATGATACTCTCGCTCCGTGTGTCCCTTGAGTTGCGACCGGTAGAAGTACACCGTGCGAAGATTCCCGCTCGTGTAACGCGCGATCTCGTCGCGGAAGTGCGGCGATGCCGGATTGCCGCTCTCGCCACCCGCCGTGACGGCCCGCGCCCGCACACTGTCGGTGAATTCCACCACTGCCACGAAGCTGTTCCCTTTCGTGCCATACCACTTCTTCGTGTTCGCGTATGGCCGCGCGCCGAATGACGCCAGCGATCCCCATCGCGATGACGTGAACGGCACGGGATCACTCGGCTGCGCATCGTCGAAGTGCGATTCGATTGTATCGTCGAGCCGCTGGAAGCGGTTGATGTTCCCCCACGGCGTCTTCCACGAGCCGAAGTCGTGCGTCAACCGGGCCGACGCCGCCGCAAGAGACTGCAGCAGATCCGTGGCCCTGGCACCATTGGCGACAAAGTCCATGGGCGAGGCGCCCGCCGCCCGGGCCTCGTGCGCTACGCGCCGCAGCACATTCTCGCCCCAGAACACCGCCAGCGACGTGGGGACCGAGGACGCGCCCCAGCGGTAATCCCACCCGCGCAGCATCGCGATCTGAGCGGCCAGCGCGGTCCGCGAGCTGTCCGATGCGGGCAACTGGTCGTATGCCTTGAGGAGCGGCGGGATCATCTGCGCAAACGCGGGGAGATAGCTGTCGAACGCCATCGCAGTGAGTGAGCTCATGGTCACGTTCTTCGCGCCGGTGAGCAGCCGCAGCGCGTGATGTCCGCGCGGCGACTCCTCGGTCCCCGTCTCGACGTAGCGCGGAAAGTCAGACCGTTTGGGGCTGTAGGGACCGGCGGCCGACCACGGCCAGTTGTTGGAGTTGTACAGCCAGCCGCTCTTCGGATCGAGCAGATGCGGCGACTGGTCCACCGACAGCACCGGGCCCCAGTCGGTGGCCGGATTGCTGCCGTCCACCGGCTTCGTCCAGTCGAAGCTCGTGTCGCGCCGTGGAATGAAGTTGGCGTGGAAGTAGGCGATGTGCCCGTCCGCATCCGCGTACATCGTGTTGTTCGACGAGTTGGCGTGCAACTGCATCGTCTTCAGGTACGCCTTGTAGCTCGTGGCCTTGGTGCGCAGGTACGACTGCTCGAGCGCCTTGATGGGGAGCTGCATGAGGCTGATGCTCACCCACTTGTCGCCATCCTTGCGAATGACCGGGCCGTGCCGCGTGTAGTACGCCGTGAAGATCTTCCGCGCCATCCCGGCACTGGTGCGATAGGGCA
Organism: Gemmatimonadaceae bacterium; assembly: GCA_050733555.1. Lineage (GTDB taxonomy): Bacteria > Gemmatimonadota > Gemmatimonadetes > Gemmatimonadales > Gemmatimonadaceae > JADGGM01. The sequence continues at coordinate 7,443 of JBOHTE010000386.1, forward strand.
CCGTGATGGTCGTCGATGTCATGGGCAGCCACCGGCCGCCGTACTTGTAGTAGTATTTGCCGTCTTTCTGCATGACGGTTTCGAGATATTCATCCACCGCATCCACGCCGCTCGAAGTGTGCATCCACCCGGCTCGCGGATTGAAACCCTGGTACACGAAGAACTGGCCCCACGTGACCGCACCGTACGCGTCAAGTCCCTCCTGGCTCGCCATCTGGAGCTCGGAGCGGAAGTAGAACGACGTGTGCGGATTGATCCAGAGCAGCGCGTGGTGATCCGCGGTGATGGACGGCGCGATGGCGATGCCATTCGAACCGGACGGCTCCGGCGCCGGTCCATCGCCAATGGATGCTGCCGGCGCCGCGATGTCTCCATAAAACGCGGCCAGCCGGCGCAGATCCACCTGTTCGATGTCGCCCCCGATGCTGCCCTCGCTGAACGCGAGCGCCATCCACGGCTCGAAGTGCGTGATGACGCGCGGCTTCACCTGCGGGTGCGTGTACAGGTAGAAGTTGAGACCATCGGCGAAGGCGACCATCAGCGCCCGCAGCCACGGCGGGCTCGCCGCATATTTCGCCCGGAGTGAATCCGGATTCATGAACAGCTTCATGCGCAGGTCGCGATAGATCTGCGATGCGCCCTCGGTTTCCGCGAGACGACCGAGCGCGTTGATGTAGTTCGTCTCCACGCGATTGAAATCATCTTCGGCCTGCGCGTACTCCATGCCGAAGACCGCGTCGGCGTCGGTGACGCCGTAGACATGCGCGATGCCCCAGTCGTCGCGAACGATGGTGACGTTCCGGGCGTGCTGCTGCCAGCGCGCCGGCGCCTGAGTCCTGGCGCAGCGCGGGACGACCGACACGCACGCGGCGGCGAGAATGAGTGTAAGCGTCTTCATGCGTCAAAGCTGATGGAGCGTCACGGTCCGCCTGTCAAGAGCCGGCGCGCAACGGTTGCGCTCGACAGGCGTACGCCCATGCTTGACGCGCTGGCGCGCGACACCTAGCGTCGTTGCACCAATCGATCTACCTCTGCAGGGAGGACTGACATGACTGACTGGGCGCAGGACGTGAAGATGCACGTTCCCGGCGCGGACGACGGTGCGATTGCGGGAATCGTGAAGCACTGCGGGATCGCGCTGCAGAAGCGCGACTCGTCGCTCGTCTCGTTCTCGGACAAGAGCGAACTCGAGCGCGTGAGGAACAACTTTCTCAGGAAGAAGCTCGGCCTCACGCAGAGTGATGGCGAACTCGATGCCGCGATCGCCGAGGTGGGCGAGAAGCTCAAGGGCACGCACGACAAGCATCGCGTCACGGTGTACTACATGCTCGCGGATCGCTTCGGCAAGCTCGCCTCCTTCTCCTCCGCGAAGAGCTAGCGGGCCGGACCACCGGCGCTCCCTGTTCGGTCACGACAGGCCGGGATGGCGGCAAGCCACTCCGGCCTGTCTGTCATCGCCAGGCGCCGTGTCATCCCCGATCTCTTGCCAAGCTCTGGTACGGAGCACATACTCGCGCATCGCACCGAGGCCAGGAAGGACGCATGTCGGCCATTCGACCCCTGACGTCACCAGCAGTCCTCACGCGCGCCTCCAATCTCACGCGCGCCTCGAGTGTGTCACGCCTCTCGTTCCTGGCGATGATCACCCTCGCCAGCGCGTCTGTTGCCGCGCAGAGCGTACCCCCGGACAGCACGCTCGCGACGATTTCCGGCACCGTATACGACAGTCTCGACGGGCACTCGTTGGCCGGTGCCCTCGTGCAGATCGTGACGCGCGGCGACATCCATGGGATGCGAAGCGTTCGCACGGATTCCACCGGCGCCTTCCACCTGGCTGGCGTGGAACCAGGCGACTATCTCGTGGGCTTCTGGCACGTGACGCTCGACTCCCTGGGACTCGATGTTCCGCCCCGGACGCTCGCCGTTGAGGGCGCCGCGCAGCTCCAGGTGGCGCTCGACATTCCATCGGCGTCAACCATCCGGGCCGCGCTCTGTCCGTCCGCCGAGCCCGGAGATTCCTCCGGGCTGCTGCTGGGCTTCGTTCGTGACGCGGATACGGGCGGCCGCCTGACGGGAGGCGTCGTGGATCTGAGCTGGACGGAGCTCGTGGCCAACAAGCGGGGCATCCACACCGTGCGGCACGATGTCTCGTCGAAGGCCGACCCGGCCGGCTGGTATGCGCAGTGCGGGCTGTCCACTGCCGGCCCGATTGCCGCGTACGCGACCGTCCACGACAACTCGAGCGGCATCATTGACGTCTCGATACCGGCGCGCGGCGTATTGCACCGCGACTTCAGCATTCCCGTTGGCGCGGCCGCCATCGCGGGCGCAGGCCGCAATGCCGATGTGAGCGACAGCACCGAGCCCGCCGGCGGCCCCGTCCGTCACGGCAGCGCGCAGCTCGCCGGCCGGGTGTTCGATGAAAACGGCAAGCCGCTCTCGGGTGCACAGCTCGTCGTGTGGGGCAGCGGCATTGCTACCACGACCCGGGGTGATGGCACGTTCGCGCTGGCCGGCCTCCCGGCCGGGACACAAATGGTCGAGACGCACTACCTGGGATTCGCACCATCGGAGAAGGTCGTGGACCTTGCAAGCGGACGCACGCTGACCGTAACGGTGACGCTCGATGATCGCATCAATCTGCTCAGCACGGTCACCGTATACGGGAAGCGCACGGGTCGCCTGAAGGG
>JBOHTE010000387.1:0-2630 GCA_050733555.1 Gemmatimonadaceae bacterium
ACGTCCCTCGTGGTATCGTGAGCGTGAACGTCGAGCCCTCACCTTCGCGGCTCACGAGCCGCAGTTCTCCGCCCATGGCACGCGCGAGATCGCGACTGATCGCCAGGCCAAGACCGGTGCCACTGCCGCGCCGGTTAAGCGCATTGTCGAGCTGCACGAACGGCTCGAATACGGCCTCGCGTTTGTCTCCCGGGATTCCGATGCCGGTGTCAATGACGCGGATGTCGACGGTCCGCTCGTGCGGCACGCACTGGATCTGCACACGGCCGCCGGCGTGCGTGAACTTCGTGGCATTCGAGAGGAGATTGACGAGCACCTGCTGCAGCCGCGCCGGATCCGTGTACACGGTACACTCCGCAGCGCATCGTTGATACTCGTAGTCGAGATTCTTGCGCTGAAGCTGGGTCGCGATCATGTCGAGAGACGCGGCGATCACGCGGTCCACTGTGACTGTTTCCAGCTCGAAGCTGATCGCTCCCGCTTCCAGTTTGGCGAAACTCAGAATGTCGTCTATGAGGGCGGTGAGGTGATGCTGGCTGCTGTCGATCCGCTCCAGAGCCTTCCGCTGAGCCGCAGTGAGGGGTCCGTGCAGCTCCATCTGGAGCAGTTGCTCGTAGCCAAGGATGGCGTTGAGAGGCGTCCGCAGTTCGTGGCTCATGTTGGCCAGGAAACGGCTCTTCGCTTCATTGGCGGATCGTGCAACGTCGAGCGCGACGGACATGTCCCGGTGAATCTTGATGCGCTCCAGGCCGAACGCGACACGCCGACCCAGCTCCTCCGCTCGCGGCAGCATGCTCGGCACGAGATGCGTACCCACGCTCACCGAGATCAACGTGATGGCGCCCAGGATTTCGTTCTGCGAGGCCAGCGGAACGATCTTGAGGGAACGCGGCGTGAGAAGCTCGGGTAACGCCGAACGATCCGCCACGTCCACCACTGCGGCAAGCACGTCGGACGAGATCCGTTCGGCCACCAACGGCTCGCCGGTATCCAGTACGCCAAACACCGGGTTGGTCGAGTTGGCGAAGGCGCGGACGGCGACGCGTCGCGCCGCGTCCTGCATCTCCGGATTCCGATGGAGCACACAGCTGCGGCTCCAGAGGCCGGCGTCATCGCGTGTATCCACGATCACCCAGTCGGCCAGCGCCGGCACAACCAGCTGCGCGACGCCCTCCACGAGCGCCTTGGCGTCGAGGGTGACCGTCGCCATCTCGCTCACCTCCGCCAGCACTCGCTCATAGCGCTCGATACGCCGCTGGACGGTCACGTCGTCCGTGCCGAGGAGGATGAACGGACGGCCTTCACCGAAGTCGAGCCGGCGGGCATTGATGACGACCGTTCTGCGCCCGAGCGCCTTGAAGTCGTGCTCGGCCTCCAGATTTTCGATCCAGCCGGGCTTTACGACCATCTGCTGTAATTGCTCGCGAAGCCCGGCGACATCCCAGCCGCCGTCGTCGAGCTCAAAGAAGTGCGATCCCACGAGTTGCATCGGCGTGCTCTGGAAGGTCGCGCAGAACGCCGTGTTGGCCAGGCACACGCGCAGATCCGCGTCGAGCAGGAGCAGCGGCTGCGACAGCGCCTGGACGATGGCCATCAGTTGCTGTCGGTTCCGTTCGGCCTGCTGCACGGCCCGCTGGCGCAGTTCGCTCTCGCGCAGAACGACAACGACACCCTCAACGTGATTGATCGCGGACCAGTATGGCTGGACCAGCATGGAGTACCAGCGTCCGCCGTCATCCCGGACGTCGCGCTCGCTGATGGTGCGCGCAGTCATCGCGCGGTGCGCGAGGGCCCTGAGTTCGTCGCCCCAGGTGGGCAGCTCGATGGCATCGATGGCTTGACCCACCTGCGCTGGCCCAATGTGCAGAAGGCGTTCCGCCGCTGGTGTCGCGCCGCACAGGCGCAGATCACGGTCGAGTATCAGCAGGGGCGGAGCGAAGTCAGCGATTAGTCTGCTGAGGTCATCCGTGAGTCCCATGATCTGATCCGGGCGCGACATTTCTGATCCTGGAATCGAATCCGAGGTAGCGGAAGCACCGGACGATGTCACTGGCCTGGCTTCACCGGCATTACTCCCGGCATGAGTGTTGCCCCTGGTCGAGGTGATGACCGAGCTCATATCCAGCGCCATTTTCCGTGAATACGATATTCGCGGCGTTGCCGGCCGCGATCTGACGCCGAGCGTGGCGCATGCGATCGGGTGCGCCTTCTCCGTGCTCCTTACCGAGCGTTGCAAGACTGGCGCCATCGTCGTCGGCCGGGACAATCGCATCAGCGGCCCGGAGTTGCAAGGCGCCCTGCTTCAGGGGCTGACGGAGTCCGGCATCGAGGTATGGGACGTCGGTGAGGTCCCCACACCGGCCCTGTACTGGACGCTGCACCGGCGAGCGGTCGTCGGCGGCATTCAGGTGACCGCATCGCACAACCCGGCGCAGTTCAACGGCTTCAAGCTCTGCATCGGCACCGCCGCACTGTACGGCCAGGACATCCAGCGCCTTCTCGCCCTGATTCACGACGGGCGCCGTATTCGCGGGCGCGGCGTCGTGCGCCCGCTCGCGGTGCTGGACGACTACGTGGATGACATCGTGAACCGGATCGGGACGTTCAACGGTAACCCATCGGTTGTGCTC
>JBOHTE010000388.1:0-4135 GCA_050733555.1 Gemmatimonadaceae bacterium
GGCGGACCAGCCACTGTCAGCGAGCTGGCGGCACCGTTCGACATGAAACTCCCCTCGTTCGTGCAGCACCTGTCGGTGCTCGAACAGAGCCGACTGGTCAGGTCGAAGAAGCGAGGACGGGTGCGGACGTACGAGATCGTACCCGCACGGTTCAAACTCGCTGAGGACTGGCTGGCCGAACAGCGTCAGTTGTGGGAAGCTCGATTGGACCGGTTCGACAACTACGTCAAACAACTCAAGGAAAAGGAATCGAGACCATGAGCAAGCCCTTCAGGATCAATCCGAAAACTGATCTCGTTTTCGAACGGTTCATCGACGCGCCCAGGCATCTCGTGTGGGAAGCGTTGACGAAACCGGAACACCTCAAGGAATGGTACATGCCCAAGCCGTGGGGTTCTGTTGCGAAGTGCGAAATGGACGTGCGACCGGGCGGCATCTTCAGCATCGACATCGCAACGGCGGACGGTCAGGAATTTCCCAACCTCGGCTGTTTTCTGGACGTCATGCCGCTGGAGCGACTCGTCTGGACTTCCATGTTGTTTCCCGGCTATCGTCCGGCCGTGTTTGACGACATTCCGATCACGGCCATCATCACGATGGAAGCCGTCGGAACCGGAACTCGCTATGTCTTCACGGCGCTGCACCGGGATGAAGCCGACTTTGAGAAAAACAAGGAGTCGGGTTGGCAGCAGGGTACCGAGATCGCCCTCGATCAGTTTGTGGCGCACGTGACGTCACTGAAATAGTCCGGAGAACACTCCATGCTCATCGCCAACCTGCGATACGCCGTCCGAAGTCTGTTGCGTGCCAGAGGCTTCGCGCTCGCCGTGGTGGTCACGCTCGGACTCGGTATTGGCGCCAGCGCCGCGATCTTCAGCGTGGTGCGCGGTGTCATGCTCAAGCCACTGCCGAACCGGGACGGCGACCGCCTGATGTACCTGAAGCAGTCCATCCGCGGCCCCGGCGGCGACGACATCGGCTTCTCCGTTCCCGAGATCGAGGATTTCCGGTCCGGATCACACACGCTCGCCGGCATCGCCGAATATTCGCCCATCACGTTCACGCTCGTGGGCGAGAATGACGCGGTGCGCATCGACGTGGGGCTCGTGACGGGCAATTACTTCTCAGTGATGGGGCTCTCGCCCGTGCTCGGTCGGAGCTTCACGGAGGGTGACGACGGCAGGTCCGCGGCGCCGGTCATGATGCTGACGTACGAATACTGGCAGAAGCGGTTTGGCGGCGATCCGGCGGTCGTCGGCCGGACGCTGCGCGTGGGCGGCCACGCCGTCACCGTGGTGGGCGTGCTGCAGCCGGCACCCTTCTACCCGGTGCACATCGACGCCCTCATGAACATGGTGAACAGCGCGCACCACCTGAGTGCGATGATGGTGACGGGACGCACGCATCGCATGACCGCGATGATCGCTCGCCTCGCGCCCGGCGCGAGCGTCGCCCAGGCGCGCGCGGAAGTCGCGGCGATCACGGCGCGCGCGCACGCCGACCATCCCGAAGCCTACGATGCCGGGTCGGGCTTCCAGGTGACGCTGACGCCGTTCCACGAGATCCTCGGCCAGCGGGCGCGACTCACGATGCTGCTCCTGATGGGCGCGGCCGCGTTCGTGTTGATCATCGCATGCGCGAATGTCGCCAACCTGACGCTCATGCGGGGGGTGCGCCGAGAGCAGGAACTGGTCGTTCGCGCCGCGCTTGGTGCAGGCGCCTCGCGGCTGCGCCGGCTCCTGCTGGCGGAGAACCTCGTGCTGGCCGTCGCCGGCAGCTTCCTCGGCCTGCTGATCGCGTTCGGCGGCCTGCGCATGCTCACCACCTTCGCGGCGCGCTACAGCCCGCGCGCGAGCGAGATACGCATCGATGGCGCCGTGCTGGGATTCAGCCTCCTCGTGGCCGTCGTCGTGGCGGTGCTGCTCTCGTTCGCGCCCGGTCTCGCGAGCGAGCGAACGCTCGGCGCCGCGTTGGCCGCCGGCGGCAGGCGCTCGACCGGCACCGTCCGCCGGCAACGACTTCAGCAGACGCTCGTCGTCGCGCAGATCGCCGTGTCGGTGATGCTGCTGACGGGCGCTGGACTGCTGACGAGAACGATGCAGCGCCTCTCACACGTCGACTCCGGCATCGACACGGAGAACGTGCTGACGATGGAAGTCCCGAAGGACTTCAACAGCGCGAATCCCGCGGCGACCATCGCGCAGTACGAACAGATACAGAGCCAGCTTGCGGCGCTGCCCGGCGTTTCGGCAGCGGGGATCGGGTCCACCATGCCCCTCCGTGCATCGGGCATCACGCTCGACATCAAGGCCGACGGCCACCCGGTCGCGCCGGGGCAGGCGCAGCCGCATTCCGAATATCGCACGGCGAGTGCCGACTACTTCAGCGCCGCGGGAATTCCGCTGCTGCAGGGACGCGCATTCACGTCCACCGATCGCGCGGGGAGTCCGCGTGTCGTGATTCTGAACAAGACGCTCGCCGACCAGCTCTTTCCGAATCAGGATCCCATTGGCCAGCGGGTGGCGTGGACCGGCGACGTGCTGAAGTTCATCGGTGTCTCGGGCGACTGGCGCACGGTGGTCGGGGTGGCAGGGGACACGAAGGACGGTGGGCTCGACGCAACGCCGATTCCGGCCACCTTCATTCCCTTCGCGCAGGGCGATTTTCCCTCTGGCGGCTTCGTGATCCGCACCAGGTTGAATCCGTCGTCGCTCGCCGCGGCAGCGACCCGCGTCGTGCGACAGGCGGCCCCGGACCAACCCATCGAGAACTTGCTCACCGTGGACCAGATCCGCGATGAAAGCGTGGCGCCGAGGCGCCTGAACGCGATGCTTGTGTCGTCGTTCGGCATTCTTGCCCTGATCGTCGCGGCGGTGGGGATCGCGGGCGTGTTGGCGTTCTCGGTGAGCGCCCGCACGAACGAGATCGGCGTGCGGATGAGCCTCGGTGCGGACAGCGGCAGGATTCAGCGCATGGTGGTGTCGGAAGGCGGGCGGCTCGTCCTCATCGGGCTCGCGGTCGGCGTCGCGGGCGCATTGTCGCTGACGCGGCTCATGCAGGGCCTGTTGTTCGGCGTGCCTCCGCATGATCCGGTCACGCTCACCATCGTGGCACTGATCATGGCCATTGTCGGAATCAGCGCGTGCCTGATCCCGGCGATCCGAGCGGCGCGCATTGAACCGGCCGTCGCGCTGCGCGCGAATTGAGCTCACGCGGCGGGACCGTCTCTATGTGGGCGTCAATGCGGAGCGAAGGCTCGTCAGGACCACCTCCGCGACGGTAGATTCCGCCCATGCACGATACCTCGCCCGAAGCGGCGGCGATCGCCTGCGCGGCGATCCGGCGTCGCGCCCCGGCCCAGCGGATGCGCGACGCCCTCGAGCTCAGCCAGACATTGCGCGCGCTGGCTCTCTCGCGCCTGTGTAGGCTGCACCCGGGCGACCCGCCGCTCGTCCTCGTCGAGCGGCTGACCGGCGAGTCACTCCAGCCGGGAGTCCGGACTGGTCCCCTGCGAGCTCCGTGAGTCTCGAACGCCTGCTGCGACTGGTGATTGAGACGCTGAACTCGGCTGGCATTCCGTCGATGCTCACCGGATCAGTGGCTGCCGCTTTCCGAGGCGCCAGTCGGGCCACCATGGATGTGGATCTGGTAATCGAGCCGCCTGCGTCCGCACTCGACGAATTCGTGCAGCGCACCGCGGCGCTCGGACTGTACGTTTCGGTGGACGCCGCGCACTCACCGCTCGTCACGGTTGTGCGCGGTTACGCCTGCCAGCGATCCCGCATCTCCTCCCACGCGGCCGTTTCCCATTGTCGCTCGAGCATCCGGCCCCCCGTGCGACGTGGGTTGCGCGTGCCCGGCAGGTGTTGGTGTGCTTCCCGTCCCGGCACCGGCCCGCCCAATCGTTCGCTCGGTGTGCGCCGGGTGGCGCCCCCATGCCCCGGGTTCGCCACAGCTTCCGCGTACCGTTGGACCTTGGTGCCGAGCTCTTCGAGAAAGGTGTGGACCGCCCCGTCACCCATGTCTTCGACCAGACCCGGGATGAGCCCCTTGATCAGCACCAACCGCTCCCCTGGCGTCAGCGATCGCGCTCCGCGTACGAGATTCCGAATCGTGGGCCGATCGAGCCAGGCGT
>JBOHTE010000389.1:0-9695 GCA_050733555.1 Gemmatimonadaceae bacterium
TGGAGATACCGCGCCGCCATGCGCGGCGGCGAGAGAATGAGCAACACGATGCGCGCGTGCTGCGGCTCCGCGTCGCGCACCTCGCGCGCAATGGGGTCGCGCGCGATACCAACGGCCACGGCCAGCGAGTCCACCGCATCGGTACGATAGTGCGTGAGAAAGGCGCGGTCGCCCAGCGCCACGATGTCTTCGCCGCGCGCCTCGGCGACACGACTTCGCAGCTTTTCGGGATCCATCACTGCGCCCGTCGTGCGTAACCGCTCGACCAGCACCCACGCCGCCGCCGGCAACCCCGGCGCTTCGAGCGGCAGCACGACCCGCTCGGCGGTCACCAGTTCGGCCAGGTTCACATGCGTTCGCGCAGCAGCCGCACGATGTCCAGCGGCCGCTGTGCCACGCTGATGCCGGCATCCTTGAACGACTGCACCTTTTCGGCGGCCGTTCCCGTGGAGCCCGAAATGATGGCGCCCGCATGACCCATGCGGCGTCCCGGCGGGGCCGTCTGCCCGGCGATGAATCCAACGACCGGTTTGGTCACGCCGTCGCGCACGAAGGCCGCCGCTGCCTGTTCATCCGTCCCGCCGATCTAGCCGATCATGACAATGGCGCGCGTGTCCCGGTCGCGCTCGAAGGCGTCGAGGCAGTCGATGAAGTTGGTGCCATTGATCGGGTCTCCGCCAATGCCCACGCACGTGGTCTGGCCCAGCCCGGCGCGCGTGAGATGGTAGACCACTTCATAGGTGAGCGTTCCCGAGCGGCTCACGAGCCCGATGTGCCCCGGCGTGCAGATGCGTCCGGGAATGATGCCGACCTTGCTCACGCCCGGGGAGATCAGACCTGGACAGTTCGGCCCGATGAGCCGCGCACCGCGTTCCTTCACGTAGGGATACACGCGTGTCATGTCGAGCACGGGAACGCCTTCGGTGATGCAAATGATGAGCGGGATTCCTGCGTCCGCGGCTTCCATCATGGCATCCGCGGCGAAGGGTGGCGGGACGTAGATCACCGATGTATTCGCGCCCGTGGCCTGGACGGCGTCCGCGACCGTATTGAAAATGGGCACCGAGCCCGCGAAACGCGTACCGCCCTTCCCCGGCGTCACGCCCGCGACCACGCAGGTGCCGTATTCGATCATCTGGTTCGTATGGAAGGACCCGTCGCGACCAGTGATGCCCTGGACCAGAAGTTTGGTGTTGCCATCAATGAACGTGCTCACGCTGCCTTTCCTCCCGTCGCGAGGGCCACCGCCTTCTTCACGGCCTCATCCATGTCTGTCATGGCGGAAAAGCCATGTTCGCTCAGGATCTTCACGGCGATTTCCTCGTTGGTACCCGTGAGCCGGATGACGATGGGCACGGTGAGCGGATGTGCCTGCGTCGCGGTCACGATGCCGTTCGCCACGTCATCGGTGCGCGTGATACCGCCGAAAATGTTGAACAGGATGGCCTTCACACTGGGATCCTCGGTGATGATGTTCAGGGCATTGACGACCTTCTCGGGATTCGATGAGCCGCCAATGTCGAGAAAGTTCGCCGGTTCGCCACCGTAGTACTTCACCAGATCCATCGTCGCCATGGCGAGTCCGGCGCCGTTGACGACGCACCCCACGTTGCCGTCGAGCTTGATGAACGTGAGATTCGCCTGGCGCGCCCGCACTTCGCTCGGCGCTTCGGCGGACTCATCGCGCAGGGCCGCCAGCGCCGGGTGCCGCTCGAGCTCGTTGTCATCGATGACCATCTTGGCGTCGAGCGCCACCACGTCGCCTGCCGGCGTCGTGACGAGCGGATTGATTTCTGCGAGCGACGCACCGTTCTCCATGAACGCGGCGTAGAGCTGTCGCATGATCGCCGCGGCCGCGCGAGCCTGCTTGGCGTCGGACGTGAGGAAGAACCCCATGCGCATGGATTCGAACGCGAGCAGACCGTAGCGCGGATCCACCGGCACGCGCATGATCTTTTCCGGCGTTTTCGCGGCGACTTCCTCGATGTCAATGCCGCCAGCCGGACTCACCATGAATACCGGCCGCCTGGACGTCCGATCCACGATGATGCCGACGTAGGCTTCGCTCGCGATATCCGCGGCCGGCGTGATGAGCACGCGCTCCACCGGCAGGCCCTTGATGTGCATGCCGAGGATCTTCGCCGCGAGCTCCCGTGCCTCGCCCGGCGTCCGGGCCAGCTTGACGCCGCCGGCCTTGCCGCGCCCGCCACTGTGCACCTGCGCCTTCACGACCACGGTACCGCCAAACCCGCGCGCGAATCGCTCTGCTTCCTCCGGTGTGCTGGCGACCTCGCCAGGTGGAATCGGAATGCCAAAGCGGCGAAAGATGTCCTTGGCCTGATATTCGTGAATGTTCACGTGCTCTCCATGGTGATCGACGTTCCGGCCTCGCCGCGCACGGCATCGCGTCCGCGACTCAGCTCGGTGATAATGGCACGGCCGCCCGTGCGCCGCACGAAGTCCACCGCCGCGCGCACCTTGGGCGCCATGCTCCCTTCGCCGAATGCGCCTTCCACATCCAGCCGTTCGGCATCGCGCACGGACAGCGCGCGCACTGCACGTGCGCGCGGCGTGCCGTAATCGAGATACACTGCGTCCACATCCGTCAGAATCAGCAACAGCGCCGCGCCGAGATCGCGGGCGAGGACCGCGGCGGCAAGGTCCTTGTCCACCACGGCGTCCACGCCTTCGTACCCGAGCACCGGGTCCTGATACATCGGCACCCCCCCGCCACCGCACGCCACCACGATGGTCCCCGCGCGCACGAGGCGGGCGATGACCTCGATCTCGTGGATCGCCTGCGGCCGCGGGCTTCCCACCACACGGCGCCACCGGCCCCGCGCGTCCTGCTTGAGCGGAATCCCTGCCGCGCGCAGATCCGCCGCTCGCGGTTCGGGAACCGCGTGGCCAATGAACTTCGTGGGTGCCGCCAGCGCGGGATCAGTGCGCGACACCACGACCTGAGTAATGACCGTCGCCACCGACCGCTCGCTGCCCAGTTGCCGCAGCGCGTTGTCCAGTGACTGCTGAATCATGTACCCGATCCAGCCGGCCGTGGCCGCCACGAGCACGCCGAGTGGAAGCGGCGCCACGTCGTGCCGGGCGAGCTCATTCCGCACGAGTTCGTCGCCGACCTGAGGTCCGTTTCCGTGCACCACGCAGAGATTCCATCCGTCGAGTGCCAGATCCACCACCGGCCCGAGACTCTCGCGCGTGTGGCGAAACTGGTCGGCAATGGTGGATCGCTCACCGGCAGGCGAGAGCGCATTGCCACCCAGCGCAATCACCGCGGTGGCGCGCTGCTGCGCCGTGTGGTCGGTCACGGGCATCGCCGCCGCAAGCTATTTGTCGCCAGGGACACGGGCAAGGTCACGGCCTGCTCTTCTCGATGAGCGCGCCGAGTGCGTCATAGGCGCGTCCGAAGGACTCCCAGTCCCCGTGCTGCAGTGCCCGTCCCATTCGCTTGTACAGCGCCGCGGCCTGAGCGCGGAAATCGCGTGGATGCATGGACGCCGTATCCGCGCGCACGCTCGCCTGCGCCCCGAATGCTTCGGCAAACGAGGCGCCAGCGCGCAGGGTCGTGTCGGTGGTGGTGGCCACTCGTACGACGCTCGTCACCTCATTGGGACGCCAGGCGTATGCCGTCTGCACGAGCGCCGCGCCGCGCGCGAGCGGTATCACGCGCACCGGCCCGTGGACGAGATGCGCATCACGAGGCAGCTCGGTCGTACTGTCCATCCCGCGTCGCAGGCGATCCAGGATGGCGTTCCAGCGCTGCACGGAATCCGACGAGAGCACGAGATAGCTCGCGCGCCGCGGACCTCCGGTTCCGAGCAGCGCCGCGCGGAAGTACTCCAGTGAATCGAGCATGGGCTGGAGCCACGCCAGACGTCCATCCGGGAGCATGAGTGGTGGCGCGTCGTCGCCACGCAGCAGCGAGTCCGCACCTTCGTTCCACGGCAGATGGCCGAGCGGCTGCTGCCGGGCGCCCCACCCGGTGCGAGCCAGGATGGATGCCTGGATGCGCGTCAGGTCCACCATGGGTGGCAGTGCCTGCAGCAACGCCGGCGGCACGTCGGAGGGCTGGGCAAAGAGCGCGGGAAACCGGTGCTGCCAGCTTTCCGTCACCGGATCAGGCGTCGCGTCCGCCAGCAGTTCCGCCCGCCCGGTGTGGGCATTCACGATGGCAACCGCGGCGTGGCGGAGATAGCTCACTTCAGAGCTGCCCAATGCGACGTGTTCGCTCAGCGGATACCACGAACTGCCGACGTACAGGTCCAGCATCCAGAGCAGCGAGTCGTCCACGATCAGCGGTCGCACTTGCGTGCCCTGATGGAAAAAGGGCGCAATGGCGCGCACGCGCTCCCGCACGTCCCGGCGCATCACGACCCGTTCGCGCGCGTCGAGCGGCGGCGCCGAGAGAAGATGAAAGTCCCGAAGACTCCAGGCGAACGCGAGACGCGAGAGCACGGATGATACTTCCGGCGCGGCGATCCGGCCCGCGGGATCATTGATGACGCGATATCCGATGGCGGAGTCGTTGACGAGCACCGGCGGCAGCGTGTCGGATGCGGCAACGGAGGTCGCGGGCAGCAGCTCGGGATCGCCTTCCTCGTTCGTCACCGCGGCGCCGATACGGGTGATCGTCCACGGCCCGGTTGGCGACGCATTGCCCGTGTCGTCCATGGGCGTGCCGCGAATGACGACGGCTTCGAGCCCGGACGGCGCCGGCATCCAGGCGACGCCGCGCGGGGTGTCACCGTGCCCCTCCAATGTTTCCGATGCGCGCATCAGTGCCGGAGTGTCCCACAGCGACACCGACGAGGCTGCATCGGCCAGGGAGCGGAAGCCCAACGAATCGCCCGGCGTGATCCGATCCAGCGCGTAGGCGCGCCGTGTGTATGCCAGGCGCACCTGGTGGTAGGATGCCTCGCGCGCGGTCGCGTCCTGCACGCGTGCGAAGTGACGCACCAGCGGCGGCCCCAGCCCCCGCATCGCGAGGGACAGGATGATCACGGCGGTCACGGCGATGAACGCCACGCGAAACTGCCCGGTCCAGCCAAAGAAGAGCACGATGAACGCCGCCGCCACGGTGAGGATCGCCAGCCAGAGGCTCACCGGAATCGCGGCGTGATGATCGCTGAAGGTGAACATGCCGGCGGGGCCGCTGCCGTTCACGAGGACGCGGAAGGCGTCGAGCCGGTAGTTCCACGCCAGCAGCAGGAGCATCAGCGTGCCCAGCACAACGACGTGGCGGCGCACGTAGTTGGAGACGTACAGCGAACCGCGCTCCCAGCGCAGACTGGGCGTGAGCGCGTAGAGAAAGATCACGATGGCGCTCACGAGGAGCACCGCGATCAGCGCCCACAGATACAGTGCGCTCTCGAACGGGAGCCAGTAGACGAAGAAGCTCAGGTCTGCCTCGAAATACGGATCGCTTTCGCCGAACGGACGCCCGCCATGCAGCAGCGAGAGGGACGTCCAGGTGGACGCGGGCAGCGTGAGCAGCGCGCCCAGAATGACCGCCATCACGATGACGGCACCCATCAGATAGCGACCGGGTATCTCCTCACCAATCTCGAGATTGGCGACCTGACGTGGCAGCACGATGGACACGACACTCTGTCGCACCGCATAGAGATTGGCGAAAACGAACAAGGCGGCGACGGCGCCCGACGTCAGCCGCACCAGCGAGACAATGGTGAATCGAGCGCGCCAGACGCCAACGGCGCCCATGGCCTGGTACCAGCGGAAGTCCGTATAGACGTCCGCGAGCAGATGCCCCACGACCAGCAGGAGGGCCACGATGGCGATGGCGGCCAGAGACCAGCGCCGTGTCGTCACGCTAGGGGCGCACCCCTTCCGCGCGAAGCCAGTCCTCGAACTCTCCTCTGATCGCCGCCAGACGCTCGGGCGTTCGTGCCTCGAATCGCATCACGAGCACGGGCTGGGTATTCGACGCCCGAATGAGGCCCCATCCGTCGCCGAAGAGCACGCGCGCACCATCCACGTCGATGACGTCGTGCGACTGGCGGAAGTGACGTACGGCGCGCTCGACGATGCCGAACTTGGCGTCGTCCGGACACTCCACGCGGAGCTCCGGCGTGGACACGAACTTCGGCACGTCGGCGAGAAGCGCCGACACGCTCTGCCCGGAATCGGCCAGGATGCGCAGGAGTCGTGCGGCGCCGTAGAGCGCGTCGTCGTGGCCGTAGAAGCCCTCGCCGAAGAACATGTGTCCCGACATCTCGCCGGCAATCGGCGCGTGCATCTCCCTCATCTTGTCCTTGATGAGCGAGTGACCCGTCTTCCACATCACCGGCTGCCCGCCGGCGCGCGTAATGGCATCGGGCAACGCCTGCGAGCATTTCACGTCAAAGATGATGGGCTGCCCCGCCCCCGTGCGCGCGAACACATCCCGCGCGTAGAGAATGAGCACGTGATCACCCCAGACGATCGTGCCGTTTTCGTCGATCACGCCTATGCGGTCGGCGTCCCCATCGAAGGCAATGCCAATGTCCGCCTGCTCGCGACGCACCGCCGCAATCAGTTCCGTGAGATTCTCCACTACTGTGGGATCGGGATGATGATTCGGGAACCGGCCGTCGCTCTCGCAGTAGAGTCCCGTGGCGCGCGCACCGAGGCGCTCCAGCAGCGCCGGAGCGACGAGCGCACCAACGCCATTGCCGCAATCGGCCATCACACGCAACGGCCGCGAGAGGCGCCCGATGCGGTCCACGACATCATCGATGTAGCGATCGACGACGGACATGGTCTGCACCGACCCGGTGCCGGCCGGAAATGCGCCCTCCTGAATGATGTCGTAGAGCTCCTGGATCTGCGCACCGTGCAGCGACGCGGTACCGACGCACAGCTTGAAGCCGTTGTACTCCGGCGGATTGTGCGATCCGGTGATCTGGATGCCAGCGACCACCGGCAGCTTGTGGAGCGACCAGTAGAGCAGCGGAGTGGGCACCACGCCGATGTCCACGACATCGACGCCCGACTGCGTGAAGGCCCGCACGAGCGCCTCACGCAGCGCCGTGCCGCTGGGACGGTTGTCCCGTCCGATCGCCACGGCGCCGCGAACCCCACGCCGGACAAGAAACGCGGAGAACGCACGACCCAGGGCGTGCGCCACCTGGGGCGTCAGGTCCACGCCGACCACGCCGCGGATGTCGTACTGTCGAAAGATCTGCTGGCTGACGCTCATGTCTCCCCTCGAAACGACCGTGAGGCCGCGTGGGCGGCCTCACTCTCGACTCAGCGGCTGGTCAGCGCCGACATCGGTGGGCCCGCCGGCTTCACGTGATGAATGTCCGGCATGCTGTGGCTTGCCACGTCGACCAGGCGGCCGGGAAAGATCCCGAACACCAGCAGCGCCACCGCCGCCACGCCGATCACCAACGCGGTCGGCGTACCCATGCGACGCGGCGCCGGCGCATTGTCCGCGCGCGGACGCATGAACATGGCGATCACCACCGCGAGATAATAGCCCGCGGAGATGGCGCTCGTGATCACCAGGCCGACGGCCAGGTGGGTTTGCGGGCTCACGGAATTCAGTGCCGCGCCGACCACATACCACTTGGCGAAGAAGCCCATGCCGCCAAACACCGGGAAGCCGAGCAGCGCGAGCATGAATACCGCCATGCATGTGGCGAGCCAGGGGCGAACCTGCCACAGACCGGCGAAGTCGGAGATCTCCTGATGGTGCTCGCCCGGCGTACCCACCACCATGACGACCGCGAAGGCGCCCATCGTGGCGAGCGTGTACGAGAGCAGATAGAAGAGAAACGCAGCCGTTCCGGCCTCGTTGCTCGCCACGACGGCGACGAGCAGATATCCCGCGTGGGCAATGCTCGAATAGGCGAGCATGCGCTTGACGTTCTTCTGTGCCAGCGCGATCAGGTTTCCGCCAACCATCGTGACCATGGCGAGCCACCAGAGCGGCAGGTGCCAGGCCAGACCGGCCGAGGGAAACGCCTCGCGCCAGATGCGGAAGAACGCCGCGAAGGCCGCCGCCTTGACGGCCGCCGCCATGTAGGCGCTGATGGGAGTGGGCGCGCCCTCGTACACATCGGGCGCCCACATGTGAAATGGCACGGCCGACACCTTGAAGCCGAAGCCCACGATCAGCAGCCCGATCCCGATGAGCAGCATGGGCGATGTCAGGACGGACTGTCGCGTGATGGTCGCGCCGATCACCCCGAGATCCGTCGAACCGGTCGCGCCGTAGATCAGCGCAATCCCATAGAGCAGGAAGCCCGTGGAGAACGCGCCAAGCAGGAAGTACTTCAGCGCCGCTTCCGCGGACCGGCTGCTGCGCCGGTTGAGCCCCGCCAGCACGTACACCGCGATGGACATGAGCTCGATGCCCAGGAACACCATGATGAGATCGCGCGCCGCCGCGAGCAGCATCATGCCGGCCGATGCCAGCAGGATCAACACGAACATCTCGGCGGCGGGCAGCGACTCATCGCGCGCGTAGTCCATGGCGAGTGCCAGAGCGATGATCGTGCCGATGAGGACGATGAGATCGGTCACCCAGCGGAAATTATCGACGGCAATGATGCCGGGCGTCGCGGTGGCGCCGCGCGTCATCATCCACACGATGACCGCCGCGGTGGCCACGCAGAGGGCGATGCTGAGCACCCCGATGCTGCGTGCCGTCGCGACGGACTCCTCGTGCCAGACCGCCACGAGCAGGAGGAGCATCGCACCGGCCATGAGCAGCAGATCCGGTGCGAGGGCTGCGGCCAGTTGGGACGCCAGACTGAGATCGAAGACCATTTAGCGGACCCCCAGCGCGGCGCTCGCGGTACGCTGGCCCGATCCGGCCTGCACCTGCTGGACGAGATTGTTGGCGGAGCGTTCCATGCGATGCAGGACTGGAGCCGGATAGATCCCGATCCAGAGGATGACGACGGCGAGCGCGCCCATGATGCCCAGCTCGCGCCGGTTCAGGTCGGGCACATGCTCGTTCTCCGGCTTGTCGAGCGGGGTGTAAATGATCCGCTGGATCGCCCAGAGCAGATAACATGCGGCCAGGATGACGCCGACGGTCGCGATGAACGCGAAAATCGGTTCCGACTTGAATGCGCCGATCAGGACGAGAAATTCGCCCACGAAACCATTCGTGCCGGGCAGCCCGATGCTGCTGAGCGACACGAGCGTGAGCATCACGGCGAACATCGGCACCACGCGGGCGATGCCGCCGTACGCGCTCAGCAGCCGCGTGTGGCGCCGCTCGTAGAGCATGCCGATGAGCAGGAACAGCGCGCCGGTGGAAATGCCGTGGTTGATCATCACCATGAGCGCACCCTGCACACTCTGCAGCGTGAGGGCGAAGATCCCGAGCATCACGAAGCCGAGATGACTCACGGACGAATAGGCGACCAGCCGCTTGAAGTCCGGCTGCACCATGGCGACCAGCGCGCCGTAGACGATGCCGATCACGGCAAGCCCGAGAATGATGGAGCGCACCCAGGGCGTCATGGAGGCATCCGGGAAGAGCGGCAACGCGAACCGCAGAAAGCCGTACGTCCCCATTTTCAGCATGATGCCGGCCAGGATGACCGAGCCCGCCGTCGGCGCCTCGACGTGCGCGTCCGGGAGCCACGTGTGGAACGGAAACAGCGGCACCTTGATGGCGAACGCCAGCGCGAAGGCCAGGAACATGAGGCTCTGCATGGTGC
>JBOHTE010000390.1:0-8666 GCA_050733555.1 Gemmatimonadaceae bacterium
GCGTGGCACTGCTGGCGATCGGACTCGCGGCCTGCAGCGGCGACTCCGTCGTGAGTCCCGATCTCACGCTGCCCGACTCCGAAGTCAATCAGTCCATGGCCAGTGACGTGGGCGATGCGATGGCGACATCCGTGGATCTCATGTCGGCGGATGAGGACAGTTACGCGAGCGCCTCGCGCATCACGGTGCCCGGCGCGAACGCGGAGCTCGCTGGCGATGTGACCGTGCAGTGCAGCGGCCCCGACAACGATGGCTGGTTCACCTGCGACAGGACCACGTGGCGCGGACTGGATCTCCTGCGACAGAGGCGATTCTGGGAAGGCACGTCGTACGGGCTGGGCTTCAACGCGAGCACCGACTCGGTGAATCACCGCCGCACGCTCACCGGCACGTTCACGCCCTCATGGAACACCGCGCGAACGATCTGGGTGAATCGCGCCGATACCGCCACGATGCACGTGGACCGTGGCGTGACGCCGGTGCAGCATGGCTGGGATGGCACGGGCGAGCGCCATGACAGTACGATGTACGTGCGCACCAACCGCACGCGCGTCTTCCATTACACCGCCCATGACACGGCCACCGCCGTGACGTTCGACATGCCGCGATCGCAGTACGTCTGGCCGCAGAGCGGCTCGGTCGTGCACAACGTCACGGCGTTGGTCACCGTGCAGTCCAACACCCAGTCGTTCAGCCGGACGGTAACCCGGCGCGCGGAAGTCATCTTCAACGGCACGCCGAACGTCACGCTCGAGATTGGCGACCTCACCTGCGACCTCGATCTCGAAACGCACGCAGTGACGAACTGCCACTGACGGCCTGACGATGTGATGAACGGCTTGACGGTGTCATGACGAGGGCGGCAAATTGCCGCCCTCGCCATGTCTTCGCCTCCCCCTCCCCCTCCCGCGCGCCCTGCGTGGGTCGCCCCGCTGCTCTACTGGAGCGCGGTCGCCGCGATCACCATCTGGATCATGGTGCTGGTGATCTGGCGCGAGCGCCCGCCGCGTCCGGCGCCGGCGAACGCACCCGTCACCGAGTTCTCCGCAACGCGTGCGTGGCCGGTTCTCGCGCATCTCGCGGATACCATCGGCTATCGCGTCGCGGGTACGCCCGGCGCGGACAGTGCGGTCGCATACCTGGTGCGTACGCTGCGCGGCATCCCCGGCCTGGATGTCACCGTGCAGGACGCGAGTGGCGCGTGGCGATATCCGCGCAGCCCTGGTGTCCTCGCGTATACGGTGCGCAACGTGCTCGTTCGCATTCCAGGCCGCGACTCCGCCGCGCTGCTGCTGTCCGCGCACTATGACACGCCGGTCGGCAGCAAGGGCGCCGCCGATGATGGCGTGGCCGTAGCGGCGCTCGTGGAGATCGCGCGAGCCGTTGCCGCCGGCCCGCCGCTCGCCCACACGGTGATCCTCAACATCAACGATGGCGAGGAACAGGGGCTGGTCGGGTCACACGCGTTCACCAGGCATCCGTGGGCGCATGACGTGCGCGCCTTCGTGAACCTCGAGAGCGCCGGGCCGCACGGGAAGGCCATTCTCTTTCAGGCCGGGCCCGGCAACGAGTGGCTCACCCGCGCCTACGCGGCCGCAGTGCCGTATCCGTACGGCACCGTCGTGGCGCAGGACATCTTTCAGTCCGGCGTCCTTCCGTCGGACACGGACTTCCGCGTCTATCGCGACGTCGGACTCTGGCGCGGACTGGACATCGCGCTGTATCAGGGCGGCTGGGCCTACCACACGCAACGCGACCGAACGTGGAACGTGACACCCGGCACGCTGCAGCACATGGGAGCGAACGCGCTGGCGCTCACGCGGGCCCTCGCCTCCGGCGCGCTGCCTGGCAACGTCTCCAGCGACCGTGCCGTGTACTACGACGTGCTGGGTGCGTTCATGCTGAGCTACAGCGCGCATGCCGCGAACTGGCTGGCGGCGGCAGCGCTGCTGTTCGGGTTCGTCGTGCTGATCGTCTGCGTCGTACGCGGCCGGGTGCATCTGCGTGAAGTCGCCGCTGCATTCGCGTGCGTCGTGGCGTCCATCGCGGCAGCCATGGTCGCGGCATTGCTGCTGGCCGTCGTCATGGCGTACGTGCTGCGCCGGCCGATGTCGTGGTTCGCCCACCCCGCGCCGGGCATCCTCGCCTTTGCCTTCGTCGCGCTCGCGGGTGCGCTGGCCGGCCAGTTGCCGCTCGTGTCCTGGATGCGTCGCCGGGGACTCATTCCGGCCATCGCCGGACGGTCGGTCCAGTGCGCTGCGCTCATCGCCTGGACGCTCGTGCTTGCCGCATTCACAGGGCTTGGACTCGGTTCGGCGTACCTGCCCGTCTGGTGGGTGGTTGGCGGCGCCGCAGGGCTCGGGCTCGGTCTCCTGCTGCGCGATGATCGTTGGTGGGTAGGTGTGCTCGTGGGCGCGCTGCCGGCGGGAGTGCTCACGTTGCAGTTGCTCGTGACCCTGACGCGGCTGTTCGTTCCCGTGTTCGGACGACTGCCCATGGCGATCGCGCCGGATCTGGTGCTCGCCGTCATCGTCGCGATTCCGGTCGCCGCGATCGCGCTGGCCGTGCTTCCCGGAGCGCACCGCGCGGGCGCGCTCCGCGCCGCCACGCTGGTGCTGACACTCATTGCGCTGAGTGCAGCGACAGTGAGCGTCACGCGCGCGCGGTATACGTATCTGCGGCCGCAACGCCTCCGCATCGTGCACCAGCAGAGCGACTCCACGAGCGATCTGCGGGTATTCGGCGAGGACTACGACACGCCGAAGTCGGCCCTTGCCGCTGCGCCGGGAATGGTGGCGATGGACGGCACGACGGCGCGGCCGCTCGACTTCCAACGGCGCGCCGGTCCGACCGGCTTCGCTGCGCCGACACTCGAGCTGCTCTCGTCCACGACGGACAGCGCGGCGGGAACCCGCACTCTCGCGCTTCGCGCGTCCGCGCCCGGCGCGTATCGCTTACATCTTCTGTTGCCGCGCGCGCGACTCGTGGGCTGGAGCGTGCCGGCCGCACTGCCGCCGCTCCCGGGCAATGGAGACGGCCGCATCGGCGTGACCTACATCGCGCCCCCCGATACGGGATGGCGGTTCACCCTTCGGGTTCGCGGCGACACGCCGCTACCCATCGAGCTGCAGGCCAGTCGCGCCGTCGTGACAGCCGACGCCGCGGCGCTCGAGCGCCGGCTTCCGCCCTGGACCGATGTCGCGGCGATCGCGGTGAATGCGATTCACGTAGCGAAGTGAACGGCGGAAATGCGAGTGCACTCGCCTGCGCACTCGCTTTTCCGCTGCGGCCGTCCGCTATATTAGGCCTTGTGCGCAACCGCCATTTCGCGCGCCGCTGCGTCGCGGCGTTTCTGGCCTTCTGGTTCGTCGCCTCCACACAGGAGATCGCGGCGACGCATCTGTGCCCCATGCACGATGCGATGGCCATGCAGATGGCCGGGCAAATGGCACCGCCCGCCGCATCGGGACACGCGCCCGGCCCGCACAGCGCGCATCATCAGTGCACGTGCATGGGCGCCGCGTGCGCCACCGGGCCCGTGCCACTCGCCGCCGGGCGCATCACGCTGCATGAGGCGACGACGATCGCCTGCGCCGCCCACCCGAGCCACACGGTCGGCAGCGTCCCGTTCAACCCGCAGTATCGCCTTCCCTACGCTCACGCCCCTCCGCACGCGTCTGTCGCGTAATCGGCACCACAGCACGACACTCGCAGTTTTCTCACGACCCCTGCGGAGGGGACATCATGTCATGCGCCTGTTCAGGAGCGCGGGACGGATCGCGGCAGTCTGCCACGATCCCACTCGCGATCACTGGTTCATTCATATCCCTTCTTCTGCTCGCCGGTACCACGCGCGTGCGCGCCCAGCAGCCTGGACGCGACACGACCCGTACTGACACGACGCACATTCACTCGTTGCCTCCGGTGCGCGTCGTCGCACCGAAGAGCTCGCGCGCGGACGCCGCGAGCGCCGTCGTCATCCAGCCGGAAGCAATTCGCACCACGCCGGCCACCAACGTGTGGGACATCGTCCGGCAAACCGCTGGTGTCGAAGTCCATCAGCAGGGTCAGGGCCCTGGCTTCGCGTCCGACGCGGTCATTCGCGGATTCACCTCGGATCATTCCTCGGACGTCGCCATCATGCTCGATGGCGTCCCACTGAACCAACCCGTGAACGGCCACGCCGAGGGCTATGCCGACTGGAACGAAATTCTGCCCGAGGCCGTCTCGTCCATCGAGGTCCTCAAGGGACCGGTGTCACCGTGGATCGGCAACTTTGGCATGGGCGGTGAGCTGGAAGTGCACACGGTGCCCGTGGCGGTCGGCACGCGCTGGAGTCTTCGCACGGGCTCGTACGGCGACGCCCGGCTGACGGCGCTCACCGGCAATGCCAACGAGAACGGCGGCTTCTTGCTCGCCGGCGATGCGCAGCGCGAGGATGGCTGGCGACCGAACAGCAAGTCGAGCATGGAGCACCTGCTCTTCAACCGAACCTGGCAGCACGATACGAACAGCACCACCACGTTTGGCGCATCGGGGTATGCGGCACAGTGGGACTCGCCGGGCTTCCTCACCCTCGATCAGTTCCAGCAGAGCGATCTCGACGTGGCGGTGGATCGCACGGATGGCGGACGAACGGCGGCGGGTCTGCTGCGTGGGTCCATTGTGCGCCCCGTGGGCGGCGGTACGCTGCGCTCGCAGTTGTATGCCCGCGCGGGACAGTGGCACATCTTCCTCAACATCCCTCCCGAGGGCGGCATTGGCGAAGGGGCCACATCGCAAACCGAGGAGCTCGATCGCCGCATGGAAGCGGGCGGGTCCACGCGCTTCGAGCATCAACTTGGCGCCGTGCACCTCATGGCCGGCGCCGACTACCGCCTCGTGCGATCGGGTTATCAGCGCTATTTCACGTCGCTGCGCGCGCGCGACAGCGTCTTTGATTTCGATGGTGTGCCCGCGCGACTCGACGCCGCGTATCTCTCCGTGGCGCCGGCGCTGGAGGCACACTGGGACGCCACGCCGCGGTTCGCGCTGGGGCTGGGCGCGCGGCTGGACTGGATGCGCTATGCCATGACGCCGTGGGATGCCAGCACGGGCGCGCACGACTCGCACGCGGTTGCGACACCCAAGCTGAGCGCGCGGTATCGTCTCACTCCCACGGTCGCCGTGTACGCGGCATTCAACGGCGGGTTCCGCGCGGCGGACGGCTCGATTGCCAATCCATCACTCGAGCCCAGTCATGAATGGGCGAGCGAAGTGGGCCTGCGCGCCAATGGCGATCGCTTCGAAGGCTCGGTGGCACTGTTCAACGTGACCGTACAAAATGAGCAGACGTTCAACGAGATCACGCAGGAATCCACGGCGGGCGGGCAGAGTCGCCGGCGCGGCGTAGAGCTCGATGGGCGGCTCGGCCTCGTGCCAGCCGTCGCCCTGTTCGCGCATGCCACGATCAACGATGCGCACTACACGCACCTCGTGACGGACGACGGTGATGACCTGTCCAGCAAGCCGGTGTTCGGCGTCGCACGCGCCACGGTGGAAAGCGGATTCGACGTGCAATCACATGGCGTGCTGGGATCCGTATGGGCCGCGTATACCGGACCCTTCACGCCCATCGGTGAACCCGACGCGCGCACGTCGTCCTACACGCTGCTCAACGTGCGCGGCTCCGTATCAATCGGCGGCCCGTGGTCCATGGCGCTCGGCATGCAGAACATCCTCGACAGGAAGTACGCCGAGGTCCGTGCCAGCGGCTTCGTGAGTCCCGGTCAGCCGCGCACGCTGCTGATCACGCTGCGCCACGGGAGCTGACGCTATCGCGCGGCAGCGAGCGCTCTGCTCTTCTCGCCGAGCCGCGCGATCAGCGTGTCGAAGGACTTGCCGAAGCTGGCGAGGCCATCAACGAGCAGTTTGTCCGTCACCGTGGACAGGGAGATGCCGAGCGACCCGAGTTCTGCCACGCACTGGCGCTCGGCGTCGAGCCCCGCAGTGACGGTGCGGCGTACCTCGCCGTGATCCCGGAAGGCTTCGATCGTAGCGGGAGGCATCGTATTCACGGTGTCGGGACCGATCAGATCCTCGACGTACATGACGTCCCGGTACGCCGGGTTCTTGGTGCTCGTGCTCGCCCAGAGCGGCCGCTGCAGCTTCGCGCCGCGTCCGGCGAGCGCGCTCCACCGGTCGCCGGCGAAGCGCTCACGAAAGACCGCGTACGCGAGCTTGGCATTGGCTACCGCCACGCGCCCCCTGAGCGCCGTGAGACGCACCGCCACTTGAGGGCCGGCGGAGGGCAGCATGGCGTCGATCCGCCTGTCCACTTCCGTGTCCACGCGGCTCACGAAGAACGATGCCACGCTCGCGATGTGCGCGATCTCCTGTCCCGCGGCGACGCGTTCCTCGAGGCCCTGCATGTACGCCTCGATTACGGCGCGGTAGGCGTCGAGCGAGAAGAGCAGTGTGATGTTGATGTTGAGGCCATCCGCCGTGAGCTGTCGTACGGCCAGCGCTCCCTCCGCCGTACCCGGCACCTTGACCATGACATTCGGCCGGCCAACGGTCTCCCACAGCCGGTGCGCTTCGGCGATCGTGCTGCGCGCATCATGCGCTGCGCCCGGTGACACCTCGATGGAGACGTAGCCATCGGCGCCCGCGGTGCGGTCATACACCGGGCGGAAGAGATCGCTCGCGCTGCGTACATCGTCGGTTTCCACGAGCTCGAACAGATCCCATGCCGTGAGCGAGGCCGGCGCAGCCGCGAGCTGGTCGTCGTACGCCGCGCCCTCGGCCAGTGCCTTCTCGAAGATCGTGGGATTGGACGTCATTCCCGTGAGCGCGTCCTGCTGGATGCGCCGCGCGAGCTCGCCGTTGCGCAGAATGGTGCGATCTATGAAATCGAGCCAGATGGACTGACCGGCCTCGTGCAGCAGCTGCAGGCGATTGGGCATGGATGACTCCGTACGGGTGATCTATGAGGATACTGCTGCTCGCGGCACACGGGTATCGCCCGCGCCGGCTTCGGTGGGAATCCTAGTGGCCCTGTCCATCCAGTAATCCTGTCAGCCGTTACCGGTGTCAAGGGCTATTCCGCAGGCTGGCGCACCAACCCAGGGGCCGTCAGTTCCACGAATCCCTGCACACCCTCGCCTTCGAGATACGGCGTGCCGTCTTCCCGGCGCACCCACGCATGCGCCACCACCGCCCCACTGGCGGTGCGCCGCACGCCAATGGCGACGTCGGCTGGGACGCCTTCGCGCCGGAGCAGCGCCGCGAGTACCGCCGCGCGGCGGAGACAACTGACGTGCCAGAGAAGCGGCGCGCGCTGCAGCAAACGTCCCACGTGAAACGCCAGCCGTTCGGGCGCGACGTGCTCGCCCGCGCGCGGCGGGATGCGCACGATCCAGCGCAGTACCCGCGACGCCGGAAGTACTTCGAGCAGGACCGGGATGACGGCGCACGCCGATCCGATTTCCAGTTTGCGCGCGAGTTTCATGCGCACACCGCGGCGGCTCGTGCTATTTGGTGTACGACGGGACCTTGGCCTCCCCGGACACGTCGAACTTGATGTACATGCCGCTGGGGCCGTGACCGGGGACGCCGCAGACGATCAGATATTTCCCGGGCTTCGTCGTCTTGAAATCCATGCTGTCGGTGCCGCCCGTTGGCAGGCCGCCCGTGAGCTCGTTGGTGTAGGCGCGCGCTATCGCTGGATTCTCCGGCGCCATGGGCAGCGGGAACGAGTCCACCAGAATGATGGCGGAATGCGGAATCGCGTCCTTGTTGACGAACGACATCTTCACCGACCACCCGACCGGCACCGTGACGGTCTTATCTCCCTTGAAACCACCATTGAAGTTCATGCCGCCATTCGCGCTGCCGAGTGACGCGGTGAGCGAGATCTTCACGGTCTTGCTCGCGACATCGGAGGACATGAATTCGCCGGCACTGTTGCCGCTGGTGTCGGGCGCAGCGTGCGCCCGCGTCGCATGAACCGTCGCTCGCTGGTGCGTGCGGGAACCGGCAACGCCGCCGGAGCCCTGGGCAACGGCAAGGCATGGTATCGCAATGAAAAAGGCCGCGAGCACGGCCGACCGACGACCGGTGGTCATCCTGATCTCCTGGTTGAGCAATGGGCATGCATGCACATCGGCCGGCCGGACATGCCGGACGGCCGATGCCTGTCACGTGTAGTGATACCCCAAACAGACGAGATGGGTCAAGCGGCGGGCGCCATGGGAGCGCGAACGACTGTCGGGCAGGGGCGCGTGGGTATCAGCGTGCTACGGCCCTGACTTGTTCATTGAATCCAGCGCGTGCGCCAGCGAGTCCACATGCTTCTGCCGCGCTTCGATCTCCGTGCGGATGGCTCGCAACTCCTCCGCGACGTTGATGTTCTGAGCCGCGGGCGCGGGTGTCGGCGTGGCGGTGCCGGACATCGGTGTCGGCATAGCGGTGCCGGACACCGGCGGACTCGCGCTCGCTGCGGCCACGGAGCGTGTGGCGACTGCTGCCGGCGGCTGGGGAGTCGCGCGCACGGGCGCCGGCTGCTGGGGAGTCGCGCGCGCGGGCGCCGGCGCGAATGTCGTTGGCACGGCGTCGGGCCGCTCGGACCGGCCCAGTGTCACGACATCGGGCCTGGCGCGGCGCGGCGCCCGCGCACTGCCGTGAGA
>JBOHTE010000391.1:0-1039 GCA_050733555.1 Gemmatimonadaceae bacterium
CCGACATACATGGATGCATCGTCGTGCGCCGGAGCCAGGCCCTGAGTTCGGAGTCAGGCTGACGTGAAGCAGAACAGAAAGCCCCCCGAGCAATCGGGGGGCTTTCTGCACGCGTCG
Organism: Gemmatimonadaceae bacterium; assembly: GCA_050733555.1. Classification (GTDB taxonomy): domain Bacteria; phylum Gemmatimonadota; class Gemmatimonadetes; order Gemmatimonadales; family Gemmatimonadaceae; genus JADGGM01. The sequence goes on from JBOHTE010000391.1 coordinate 118, forward strand.
GGGGTACGAATGACGGTGACGCTGGACCTCTAACTCGCGAGCGAGGTGGAATCATGGTGGCCAGAACGATGATGCTGGGGTGGGCATTCGTCTCGCTGATGGCGGTGGCGGGATGTGCGTCGGCCAACAAGCAGCCAGCGGCGGGCGAGAACGCCAGCAAGGCCGACACGTATCTCACCGTGGACAACACGCTGCCCGAGACGTTTCAGATGTACGTGACAGACGGCGTGCGCAAGCTGCGCATGGGAACGGCCATGCCACTGCGACAGACGCGCATGCGCATCCCGAGCTCTGTGATCTTTCCGGCGGTATCGCTGGAATTCCTGGCCCAGCCCATGGACAACAGCGGGCCAGCCATCAGCGAGCGCATCACTGTGAATCCCGGCGAGAACGTGGGACTCAAGCTCGCCCGCTGAGTGGGGAGGCCGCCAACCGGCGCGATACGGCGTTGCCGATGCTCGCAGGAGCTATTGCGTGGCCGTTTTTCGTATGAACAGGATGATCACGCCGTACGGGCTGGAGAGATACCCCGGGCGGTGCACGATGCCGGACGGATAGACTTCCACGTGCCCGATGTCAAAGGTGTTCAGCGCGAGCAGAATGCAGGTGTTGGCCGCGCGCTCCCGCCCGACGTAGATCGCCGGGTTGGACGCGTGCATGGCCGTGGACTTGCCCCGAAGGTTTACCTCAGGGCAGTCACCGTCCTGATTGACCGTCATGTTGGGAAGGCGCTGCTGCAGTACGTCCAGCAGATTCCTGCCGTCCGCGTGGAGTTCGTCTTCGTCCAACGTGGTGGTACCACCGCTGTCGCGCACGCCATTGAAGGCGGGTGTGGCGGTTCCCGCCATGCCGGCGGGATAGCCCGTCGCGCAGGCGACGAGTACAACGGCTCCGACGAGTCCCGCGAACCTTCCCGCGCCGC
>JBOHTE010000392.1:0-5246 GCA_050733555.1 Gemmatimonadaceae bacterium
AGGGTCCGCGGCGCTCCCCCACGCCGGAGCCTGCCGATACCGAGCGACCAACGACCAACGACCAGCGACCAGCGACCAATGACGACCACCGAACTAAAACGCTCCGCCCCGCAACGCATCGATGACGCTCCCTCCGGTCCGGCAGAGACATTGTCGGGACCATGCCTACTCCATCCGAGCGTCGAGCGCTTCTCTTCCTTTCCGGGCTGATAGTCCTGGGTGCCGGTGTGCGCACCACGTCCACCCTGAGAGGCGCTTCGCTACCCCCTGACGGGGCCGACAGCATCGCACTCGCGCACCAGCTCCAGGCCGTGGATTCGGCGCGCCACGCCGCCAGCTCATCCCGGAAACGGAAGACTGCTCCGCGAACCTCAAAGTCGCGCACGTCCAAAGGGGCGAAACCCCCCGCCTCGCGGGGTGGTCTCAGCCCCGGCAGCGGCATGTCGTCAACGGAACGGTCCGTGGCGCCCTCTATCTACTACTACGAGGAGTCGGACTCGGAACCGGAGCGCACCTCAGCGGCCAAAGGGCTCCACATTGACCTCGACGTCGCGCCCGCGGCCGACATCGAGCGGCTGCCGCGCATCGGACCGGTGCTCGCCCGGCGCATCGTGGCGAACCGCGACTCGCTCGGCCCCTTCGGCTCGCTTGACGAGTTTCAACGCGTGCGCGGCGTGGGACCGGCGCTCGCCAGGGTCGTCAAACGCTACGTGACGTTCTCATTGCAACCGCGTCCTTCCCCTGTGGATAGGGGCACCGGCCGGGGAGGGAAGGGCGCGCGGACGCAGCCACCGCGTGGGACCCGTGCTCCCTGAGCAGACACATCACGAGCAGATCGTTCCTCTGGGAGACCGGATTACCCTTGCGCGCCACCATTTCTGATCCGCGACAGTCGGCGCTGTCGGCGCCGGCATCGCTCGGCCCTCAGCCGAACTAGGACCGCCCCGTCATGGCTGCACCACTTGCCGCTCCCGGCGACCGCATTGGCGAGTTGCTCATGCGTGAGGGACTCATCTCCCGCGAGGCGCTCGATCGCGCGCTGCAGGAGCAGAAGTCCACCGGCATGCGCATCGGCTACAACCTCGTCAAGCTGGGCTTCGTGGACGAGGTCGAGATCACACGCGCTCTGGCGCGGCAGTTCCGCATGCCCGCGGTGGATCTCACGAATTTCGAAGTGGATCCCAAGATCGCGCGGCTCGTGCCCCCCGAGCTCGCCCAGCGCCACCTCGTGCTCCCGCTCAAGCGCGAAGGCCGCACGCTCACTGTCGCCATGGCGGATCCGTCCGACCTCGGCGTCATCGATGACCTCAAGTTCATCACCCGCTACGACATCTATCCGGTCATCGCGGGCGAGTATACGCTGCGCACCGTCGTCGAGAAGTTCTACGGAGAATCGCCCGACGACGCCCTGAAGAATCTTCTCGCCGACATCGACGATGGCGATGGCGACATCGAGCTCGTCGAGGACACCGACGAGGAGATGAGTGCGGTCGCGCTGGCCGCCGCGATCGACGATGCACCCGTCGTCAAACTCATCAACGGCATCCTCACCGATGCCGTGAAGCGTGGCGCCTCCGACATTCACTTTGAATGCTTCGAGCACGAAATGCGGGTGCGCTACCGCATCGATGGCGCGCTCATGGAAGTCATGAAGCCGCCCCTCAAGCTCAAGGCGGCCCTCATCTCGCGCTTCAAGATCATGTCGAACCTGAACATCGCCGAGCGACGGCTGCCGCAGGACGGACGCATCAAACTGAAGATCGGGCGCAAGGTGATCGACTATCGCGTCTCCACCCTGCCCACGCTGTTCGGTGAGAAGGTCGTGCTCCGCATTCTCGACAAGGGCAACCTCACGCTCGACCTCGAGAAGTTCGGCATCGAGCTGCGTGCGGAGCAGGACCTCATGGAGGCGGTGCAGAATCCGTACGGCATGGTGGTCGTCACCGGACCAACGGGCTCCGGCAAGACCACCACGCTCTATTCCGCACTCTCCAAGGTCAACAACATCGACGTCAACATCATGACGGCCGAAGATCCCGTGGAGTACAACATCTTCGGGATCAACCAGGTGCACGTGCGCTCCGACATCGGGCTGGACTTCGCGGCCGCGTTGCGTGCATTCCTGCGGCAGGACCCGAACATCATCATGATCGGTGAGATCCGCGACCTGGAGACGGGCGGCATCGCCATCAAGGCCGCTCTCACGGGTCACCTCGTGCTCTCCACGCTGCACACCAACTCGGCGCCGGAAACCGTGACGCGCCTGCTGGACATGGGGCTCGAACCGTTCAACGTGGCGTCCGCGCTCAATCTGATCGTGGCGCAGCGACTCGTGCGCCGCATCTGCAGCAAGTGCCGCGAACGCTACCCCTGGTCGGACGACGACTATCGCGCGCTCAAGCTCAAGCCGGACATGACGCTCCGCGAGCTGCACTTCACCGATGAAGCCGTCGAGAACATGAAGCGCGGCGCCACCAAGGAGGCGCTCCCCATCGTCCAGGGCTTCTCGCTCGACACGAAGGTGAGCGACGTGCCGCTCTTCCGTGGCCGCGGCTGCGACACGTGCATGGGCACGGGGCTCAAGGGTCGCCAGGGGCTCTACGAGGTCATGACCATGTCGCCCAAAATCCGCAAACTCGTGCTCCAGAACGTCGGTGCCCCCGAAATCCGCGATGGCGCGATCGCCGAAGGCATGCTCACGCTCCGCATGGACGGCCTGCTCAAGGTCATGAAGGGCATCACGACCATCGAACAGGTGATCAGGGAAACGGCGGCCTAGGTTTTTACCCGCCGCGCCTCCAGCGCGTCCTATACGGTATGAGGAATCCACAATGACGGCTCCGCAACCCCAGGCCCTCAATCTGCGCGTCCTGCTCGAGGAAATGATCGAGCGCGACGCGTCGGATCTGCACATCACGGCCGGAGATCGCCCCAAGGTGCGCATTGACGGCGAGATCACGAACTCCAACTGCGAGGTCGTGCTGAGCCCCAAGGACACCCTGCAGCTTGCCTATTCCATCCTGGCCGAGAACCAGAAGAAACGGTTCGAAACCGAGGATGAGCTGGACTTTTCGTTCGGCATCCAGAATCTGGCGCGCTTCCGCGGCAACTGCTTCAAGCAGCGCGGCTGCGTGTCGATGGTCATCCGGCAGATCCCGTTCACGGTCAAAACGTTCCAGGAGCTCGGGCTCCCCGGCGCGGTCGCGCGCATGGCGGAGCGCCCGCGCGGCCTGGTGCTGGTCACGGGACCCACGGGGTCGGGCAAGTCCACCACGCTTGCGGCCATGATCGACAAGATCAACAAGGAGCGGCACGGCCACATCATCACGGTGGAAGACCCCATCGAGTTCATCCATCGCCACCAGAACTGCATCGTCAATCAGCGTGAGGTGGGCACGGACACGAAGACGTTCGGGGCAGCGCTCAAGTACGCGCTGCGCGAAGATCCCGATACGATCCTCGTGGGCGAAATGCGCGATCTGGAAACCATGCAGGCCGCGCTCAACATCGCCGAAACCGGTCACCTCTGCTTCGCCACGCTGCACACCAACTCGGCGGCGGAGGCCATCAACCGCATCATTGACGTCTTTCCCGCACACCAGCAGGAGCAGGTGCGCGCGCAGCTCGCGTTCTCGCTCGAGGGCATCGTCACGCAGTGCCTGCTGCCGCGCGCCAAGGGGCGCGGCCGCGTGATGGCCGTCGAGATTCTCGTGGTGACGCCCGCCATTCGCGCCGTCATCCGCGACGACAAGGTGCACCAGATTCCCTCGCTCATGCAGGCCGGCAAGAAGTACGGCATGCAGACGCTGAACGACGCGCTCTATCAGTTGTACGTGGCGCGCGAGGTGGAGAAGGAGGAGTGCCTGCGGGTGTCGCCATCGCAGAACGAGTTTCTGCGCATGATCGGCGAGCAGCCCATCACGGAAGACGCCGCCGAACTGTTGCGCACCAGCGACCGGAAGCAGAAAGTCTCGGCCCTCGCCGGGGGCCGACGGTAGTCCGCCAGGTCTAGAGGAACCACATGCCCACATTCGCATACACGGCCAGGACCCTGGCCGGCGAACTGAAGACCGCGTCGATGGACGCGCCGAACCGCGACGAGGTCGTCGCGCAGCTCAAGCGCCAGCGATTGATCGTCGTCAAGGTGGATGAGGAGAAGGGGAAGAAGCAGCGCGGCAAGATCAAGACGAAGGACATCGTCGTCTTCACGCGCCAGTTCTCCACGATGATCAACGCCGGGTTGCCGCTGGTGCAGGCGCTGGACATCCTCTCCAAGCAGAGCGAGAGCAAGGGGCTCAAGGACGTCACGCGGCAGCTCGTGTACGACGTGGAATCCGGGCACACGGTGGCCGACGCGCTGCGCCGTCACCCCCGGGTATTCACCGATCTGTACGTGAACATGGTGGCCGCCGGCGAGGCGGGCGGTATTCTCGACACCATTCTCATGCGTCTCGCCTCGTTCCTGGAAAAGAACGACGCGCTGGTGGGGAAGGTGAAGAGCGCCATGGTGTATCCGGCCGTGATCATGAGCGTGGCGGGCATCGCGATAACGATCCTGCTCATCTTCGTGATCCCGGTGTTCAAGACGATGTTCGACAGCGTGAACATGGCACTGCCACTGCCGACGCGCGTCGTGATCGGCCTGTCGGCCTTCCTGCGCCACTACTGGTGGGCCCTCGGCATCGCGGTCGGCGGCGGCGTGTACATGCTGCGCAACTACTATCGCACGTCGAGCGGCAAGCTGAACATCGACCGCGCCATGCTCAGGCTGCCCGTGTTGGGCGACCTGCTGCGCAAGTCCGCGGTCTCGCGCTTCACCCGCACACTGGGCACGCTCATCAGCTCGGGCGTGAGCATTCTGGATGGCCTGGAGATCACCGCCAAAACCGCCGGCAACCGCGTGATCCACGACGCGATCATGGAAGCCCGCGCCAGCATCGCCGGCGGTGACACCATCGCCGCGCCGCTGCAGAAGAGCGCCGTGTTCCCTCCCATGGTGATCTCCATGATCGCCGTGGGTGAACAGACGGGCGGACTGGATGAGATGCTGTCCAAGATCGCCGACTTCTACGACACGGAAGTGGACACGGCGGTGAGCACGCTGCTCTCGCTCATGGAGCCGATCATGATCGTGTTCCTGGGGGCGGTCGTGGGTGGAATGGTGGTGGCGATGTATCTGCCGATCTTCGACATGGTGAACGCGGTGCAGTGAGCGCGACGGAGAAACCATCGAGGAGGGTTTACTG
>JBOHTE010000393.1:0-2908 GCA_050733555.1 Gemmatimonadaceae bacterium
GTCGGATTCGTGTCCCAGTACATCCTGGTGTTGAACGTGTCACCGCCCATGGCTGCGATGGCGGCATTCACGCTCGCGCCGTTCCGGGAGAACTCGTTCGTGGAGTACTCGTAACGACGGGGAACGAAGTCGACGATTGCTGCCGGACCGGCCACGAGCGTGTTGGGTTGGCAGGTACGGCGCCATTCGAACCAGGCCTGGCCACCATCACCATAGAGCGCGATGTACTTCTGAATGGCAATCTGCTTTTCTCCAGCAGTACCACCGGCGTACGCCACCATCGGCGAGTTCTCGTACGCCACGGCCGCCCCGGCGCCAACGCCCCACTGTGCCATTGACGCTTCGATACCGGCATCGTAGAACCCCTTCGCCTGCGCAGCCGTGAGGCCACCCATACCACGCTCCGCTGCTTCCGCCTTGATGAAGTTCATCTCGGCGGCAGTCATGAGCACCGAGGGCCTGGCGACATCATAGAAGACCGTCCCAAGCTTGGACGCCGTCTGGCCATAGTTGCCGGCTGTCGCGTTGTCCAGCCCGTTCGGCATGCCGGCATAGACCGCCGGATTAGCCTGCGTGGGCTGCGCGAATATCGGAGTACGCGGATCAGCACGGTCACTCAGGATCTTCATGAACGTCTGCGACATGCGGTGATCGTCGCGCGTCTTGAAGTCGTCGCCCCAGCCGTTGTCGTACACACCATCACCGGGCCAGTTGAGCGTCGGCTCATCGGCCACCGTCGCAATGGTGCCAGCCGGATCCGAGAATGCCTTCGTGAGTTCGGCGTCCGCCGTAGCCGGATCGACGTTCACGACGCGCATGGCAAGCCGCGCCAGCAACGAATTGGCGAACATCGCCCACATCGCCTTGTCGCCACCATAAATCGGATCTGCGCTGCCCAGCTCCTGGATCGACGTATCATTCGCGAAATCAGTCCGCACCTTGTCCAGCGTGGCGAAGAACCCGGTGTAGATGTCCTTCTGTGCATCGTAGGCCGGAGACAGCGCGCCCGCCTGCCCGGAATCACCCTTGAGCGCCGCCGAATAGGGCACGTCGCCGAAGGTGTCCGTGAGGTAGTCGTACGCCCAGGTCTGCATGACCAGCGCCGGCCCGTAAATGCCTACCTGACCGTTCTGAAGGCCTGACTCCGCGACCTTTCCAAGATTCTCCAGTTCGGCGGTATAGGGCCCGTCGAAGCTGCCCTGCGTGTCCACCCCCTGGAGTCTGGCGTACTGGTCTTCCTGTGGGTACTGCCATTCGGCGAGATGCTGCGCCACCCACTCGGTACCGCGTTTGTCATACCCGCTACCCAACCATCTGGCCGTCGCTATCCGGACGCCGTATGTGAAAACCGGGGCGGCTGGCGCGGTGGTGGGGTTGTTGGGGTCAACGTTCAGATCCGTGATCCGATCGTTGTTGCACGCGACCGCCCCGACCGACAGGGCGACCGCTGCGACGATTGTTCCAAGTTTCCTGATATTCATCGTAGTGGAATCTCCAATGGTCGTCGGTTACGGCGTCACCTGAAGGTTGAAGCCAACGGTGCGGGCATTCGGGATTGCCGCGAACTCCACACCCTGGTAGTTGGTCGTGGTGTACTGGAACTCCGGATCGATGTTGGGAACGTTGGTATGCATCCAGAGATTCCGCCCGTAAATCGACAGGCTTGCGGACTGGGCGTGGAGCCCTGCGAGGAGAGACTTCGGCAGATCAAGGCCCAGGCGTACTTCGCGCAGCTTGATCCAACTGTCGTCATAGATCCATGGCTCGTGAATCTCGAAGAACGATTGGTTGTAGTCCTCGGCCGTCCGATTGACGTTGTTCGGCTGGCCGGTTGCCTGATCGATGCCTTTGGCCACAATGCCAGGAGTGCTGTCGTTGACTTCGCGTCCGCGAATCGTATTCGCGAAGACACCGGTGTAGGCGCCGAACATGTTGCTGATGCTCAGAATGCTACCCCCTTCATGGAAGTCCACGAGGAAGCTGAGCGACAGGTTCCGGTACTTGAACTCGTTGCTCAAGCCGCCCGTCCAGTCCGGCTGTATGCTGCCCAGCACGGCGAGCGGACCCTTCTGAGGCAGACCGCCGGAAAGCAGCGGCAGCCCCGTGGCACTGTCCCTCTTCAGGGTGTAGCCGAAGATCGCGCCGTACGGCTGGCCGACGCGCGCTTCAACGGTGGCTCCCCAGCCAGGACCAGCACCCACGTTGTCCAGATGAATCGTCGTGAGACCCTGCGCCAGCGAAATGACGTCGCTCTTGTTGTGCGCATAGCTGAAGGTGGTGTTCCACTCGAAGCCGCTCGCGGTCCGAATGGGTGTCACGTTCAGCATCGCCTCGAAGCCCTTGTTGGAGATCTTTCCGGCGTTCGCGTTCAGCGCGTTGAAGCCTGACGCAGGTGACACCGTGACGCTCAGGATCTGATTGGACGTTGCCTTCTCGTAATAGCTCGCATCCAGGCTCGCCCTGTCGCCAAAGAAACCGAGCTCGAGCCCGACTTCGCCAGACTTCGTGATTTCGGGAAGGAGATTCGCGTTGGCGATGGAGGTGCTGATGGCATACTGCGGCAGCGAACCGAACTTGTTGGCCAGTCCGTTGTAGGTGCTCTGCAACTGGTACGGACCGGCGTCCGCACCCACGCGCGCGATGGAACCGCGCACCTTGGCGTACGACAGGAAGTTGGACTTGAGACTCGGAATCGCGTCGGTCAGCACGACTGACGTATTCACCGACGGATAGAAATACGAGTTGGCGCCCTTGGGCAGCGTGGACGACCAGTCGTTGCGCGCGGTCCCCTCCACCGTCCACCAGCCATCCCACGTGAACGAGGCCGATCCAAACGCGGAGTTGATCTGGCGGCGTTCGTTGTACTCGTTGAGCGTCGGCGTAATTGCCGCGTTCGACACATTGTAGA
>JBOHTE010000394.1:0-2969 GCA_050733555.1 Gemmatimonadaceae bacterium
CGACTGGGGCGAGTTCCCCTACACGCGCCCCGGGCAGGCCACGCATACGTGGCAGGGCACGGTCCTGGTGGACAAGCCCGACGCGACGGGCACCTATTACCGCCGCAACCGGAGCTACGATCCCAACACGGCGCGCTTCACCCAGGAAGATCCCCTGGGGCTCGCCGGCGGGCTCAATGTCTATGGCTTCAATGGCGGCGACCCCGTTAACTTCAGTGACCCGTTTGGACTGTTCGTCGCAGATGGCGACCCGCCGACGGGACCGCCACCTGTGCCGGTACCCAATGGCGGTAAAGACAACGGATGGAAATGGAATCCCAATCCCAACAACAAGCGAGGCGGAATCTGGGGACCCAAAATTCCGATTCCAAATCAGAGTCAACCCTCAGCAAGTCTTGAAGAGGCAAAAGGCAAAGGTATCAAGCACTGGGATGTGGATAACGGCTTGGGTGATCGAGAACGCTATGATGAAAATGGCAATCCTATTTCAGCGGACGAAGCGCATGGGAAAGTTCCTCGATCCAACAATTCCTCGGGCGACTCGAAGCCACAAGGAGAGGGAGTGGTGAACAAGATCTCCAAGATGACGGGCCTGACGGGCGGCGCTCTCGTCCTCTATTTGGTAGTATCGGAAGGAAGCCGAATTTTTCCACCGAGAGACTTGGTCCCGGTGCCATGAGGTTCTTAACAACGAAGGAGGGTGGAAGATGGCTTGCAGAACGAGTGCTGCCTGAACCCGAGAGTAACCTGCCGGATGAGGTGTATGCTCAATCAGACCAGTTTTACGTACCAGGAGATGCTGGCAAGAAGACAGCGCTTGCTCGTACGCTTGCAAAGCCCGCGCACGAAGGTGGCGCAGAGGCACTGCTGTGGATAACCGCTACTGGGATCTGGCCTTCGAGTGAAAACCCCGAGCTATTTCATGCATTGCGGTGCGCGTTCGGTGAGCGAAGTCCTGTCGATGAGACGCCATGTCATCAATTCGATCATCGTGACGCTCTCGCATTGGAGTGCTTTCTGGACTTAGTGCTTTACTTCTCGTGGGATGCGACCCTTTACCTCCCTGTACATCAGGTCGTGACCAAGCTAAGTCACGACGAGATACTCGATGTCTTCGCAAGTTCCGACCCGGCTCTAATCGCGATTTCTACAGCACTGAGGCTTCTGAAACTCGAGCAATTGTAAGGCACCAAAGAGACCGTGAATGAGTTCGACCGTGCTGGCCGCATGAGCTCTTGTCAAATTGTGTGGAAACGTGCGTCAGGCGGCGAGCTTTTCTCTGGCGGGTTTGACGACTCGGATACCATCGTGGTATTCGACGCCGGCGTACACTTCGGCTAGCACGTGTGGTGCGTTCAGTTTCCTAAAGTTCTGCTGCACGACGAGTAACATCTTCCAGATCAAGGCCGTCGCATTCTCGACCTTCTTGAATCGCTTCGCCGCTCCGGTGCGAAGGCGCACCGCCGCAAATGGTGACTCGACCATGTTGGTCGTCCGAATGTGCTTCCAGTGCGGTTCGGGGAAGTTGTAGTACGTCACCATCCGTGCCCAGTCACGTTCCAGCCGTTCGACTGCTTTCGGATGCACCTGTGCGTACGACCTCCGAAACTCCCGCTGCAGCCGCTCACATTCCTTCCCCGTCGCCGCTGAGGCGATCTCTTGCAGCCTGAGCTTCACGTCTGGCTGATGCTTCTTCGCGACGACGTCCAGCACGTTCCTGAGCGTATGATTCCAGCAGCGTTGTTCCGCGCTCTCGGGATACACGTGCTGGAGCGCGCTCCAGATCCCCAAGTGCCCATCTGCTATCGTAAGCCTGGGTGAGCGAAGCCCACGCGCTTTCAGGTCGCGCAGCACGCTCGACCACGACTCGGTTGATTCACGCTGACCGCTCTCCACGGCCAGGATCACTTTCTCACCGTTAGCAGTAGCACCTATCAACACCAAGAGCGCTGCCTTCTCCTTCTCCAGCCCCGCTTGCACGTAGATCCCGTCGGCCCAGAGATATACGATATCAAGGGCGGAGAGATCGCGGCGCTTCCACGTGGTGTACTGCGCTTGCCAGCCCTGTTTCAGTCGTACGATCGAGCTCGGAGAAAGCGGCGCGGCGTCGCCCAGAAGACCGCGCAAGGCAAGATCAAAATCTCCGAGCGAGAGCCCCGTGCAGGTAGAGCTCCGGTAACAGCGCACCGACCTCCTCGGTCCGGCGCTTGAAGAGCGGGAGCAGCCTGCTGGCAAACCGCTCCTCCATGTCGCTCACGCGCGGTCGCTGAACGGTGATCGTCCCACTCGACATGGCGAGCTGTCTGGGATGCCCATGGCCATTTCGATAACCTGGTGCGCTCTCCTCCGTCCGCCGCTCTGATTTCTTCCGGCCCAGCAGATCATCAACCTCTTCCTCGAGCACGCGCTGAAGCAGCTGCTGAATCCCTCCTCGAGCGAACGGTTCCAACGTCTCCCACGTCGGTAGCTCAGACGACCCGACGGATGGGCGTGCGGCCCTACTTGACCCCGCTGCCACAGTGGCGATCTTCTTCATTGGGCGGTGGCTCCTTTTCTTTGACCGGGATTCTCCCGGTGGTGATTGCTCTCACCGGAGAAGGTGTCACCGCCTTTGGCTTATGTCCATTTCCACCTCGAATTGGTGGGAACCGAATACGTGCAGTATCTGCCCAACGGACTTTCGGTGCACTTCAACACAGCCGGCCGGCACGTCTCCACCATCAACCGGCTGGGGCATACGACGACCTTCGCCTACGATGCCACGTGTGCGCAGTTGAGTACGATCACCACGCCCATGGGCGGGCTCGCGTATTCCTTCACCTACACGACCTTTGGCACGCCGCCCTGCGGTAACCGCCGCCTGTCGAGTGTGACGGCTCCCCCAGTGAATGGCATGACCCGCGTTGTGACCGTTGGTGCGCAGGCATCCGGCGACATTCAGCGCATCACCGACCCGGACAGCAGCGTCA
>JBOHTE010000395.1:0-1683 GCA_050733555.1 Gemmatimonadaceae bacterium
TGCTAGCATGTGCCGGCAAGCGGCGCGAGATATCTCACCACTAGCTTGCCCCTCGTCGATCGCCGCGGACGGAGATATCTCCGCGCTGACGCGCTGATCCGTGTTGAGGGATCTCTAATGGTCCTCGTGGGCCGCCTGAGCGCATCGCACTTTCACCCGACTATTCCCCTGCAAAGCGCGGTTGCGGAGCGTTGATTCCACCAGGCATTGGCCATGCGCGAGGAGGCTCAAGGGAGCCCCCTTGGGGGCGGCGGGCGCGCTCGCGTGGACGAGAGGAGCGGGGTGCGTACGAGCGTGGATGGCCTTCAGCCGCTCGATCGAGACGTGGGTTGGGTATAGATCTCCGTCGTGGAGAGCTGCGCGTGCCCCAGGATCTCCTGTAAATCGCGGATATCCGCCCCGGCGTCGTGCATCAGGGTCGCCATCGTGTGACGGAAAATGTGCATGCTGCCGGGCTTCTCGATCCCATTCGCGCTCGTCCCCAAGCTCGCCGACCTCTTCGACGTGCCCACCGACGTGTTGCTCGGCGTCGCCAGCGCGCAGGGCAAATCAGCCGGCAAGCGTGGGCCCGCGTCCAAGCTCCAGCGCCAGCTCGAGCGCGTGAGCCGCCTGCCCAAGGCTCAGCAGCACGTCATTCTCGCCATGCTCGACGGCGTCCTCCTCCAGCACGGATAACGGATAAGTGAAAGCCCGGCCGGAGTGATCCGGCCGGGCTGTCTCGCCTGAACTCGCACTTTGCGGAGTTTAGTTAGCCGGCAAGATGTAGCTGAAGAGCCTCGTGTGCATGAGATGATAGTGAATGTGCCGTAGCTCCTCGGCAACGTCCCCGAGTGTATCGTCAAAACCGTCGCTTTCTGGCTCCTGATTGAAGAGCTGTGGTAGCAGTTTAGTGGCAAGGATCTCCGCCGAGCGACGAATGTCGATCAAGCTATCGGCAGCCTCCGTCGCGACCTCTTTCGCGCTTACTCCTTTTTCATCAGTGATGAACCGATGTACGCGCTGAGAACGCTCGATACGATCCGCTAGCGCGAGTAAGTATGTGACGTTCTCACTGATGTGCTCACGCATGGATTCTTCTCCAGTACTTTTTGTGCGGCTTTGAGCGTCTCCCGCCATGCGCGGATTTCTCGCTCCATTGAACTGGTATTGCCGCCGCGCTGCGCTGCTTCTGAGATCTTCGCTTCGTGTTCCGCGATGTTGTTGGTGAGCGTCTTAATAGTGCTGCGAACTGACTTGGGGCCATCTCTCGCCAGCTGACGCTCCATCGCCTGCATCGGCCCCGACGATACCTCCACTTCACCCGCTGCAGCTCCCTCTTCTTCCTCAAGCCCCCCGACGAGAAGGAGGGGATCAGCCATTCCCGGACCTTCGAGTCCTGGCTCGGAGATGCAAGCGGCTACGTTGCTTTGGGTGCGATTCGCCTGTGCAGCCTTCCCTTCGCCATGATAGCACAGCCCGAACGGGTCGGAGAAATTAACGGGGTCGCCGCCGTTGAACCGATAGACATTGAGCCCGCCCGCTAAGCCGATGGGATCTTCCTGCGTGAAGCGCGCCGTATTGGGATCGTAGCTCCGGTTCCGGCGATAGTATGTGCCCGTGGCATCAGGCTTGTCCACCAGGACCGTGCCCTGCCAGGTATGCGTGGCCTGCCCGGGGCGCGTGTAGGGGAACTCGCCCCAGTCG
>JBOHTE010000396.1:0-2233 GCA_050733555.1 Gemmatimonadaceae bacterium
CCGACTGCACGGACGCCAGAAAGTTCCGCCACGCGCGTGGTGAGCTGTGAATAAAAGCGTACGACACTGGAATCGCCCGGATAGCGCACATCGGGCAGCGAGACCCAGAGCGTAGCCAGATGGTCGGGGTTCCAGCCCGGCCGCACCGCATGCAGGCGCTGAAAGCTGCGCAGCAGGAGACCGGAACCGGCCAGCACAACGAGCGCGAGCGCAATCTGTGCGGCGACGAGTACTCCCCGTATGCGGTGCCGCGCGCGACCGGACGTTCCCCCTCGTCCGCCTTCGCGCAGGATGGACGCAACCTCCGTACGGCCGACGCGCGTGGCGGGAATCGCGCTGCACGCCGCTGCGACCAGCGCCGTTACCACCAGCGTGAAGAGCACGACCCAGCCGTCCACGCGTACTTCGGCCAGCCGTGGGAGCTCCGACGGTCCGGCGTGCACCAACGCCCGGACTCCCACCGCGGCGATGAGCAGTCCCAGTGCTCCCGCGAACGCCGCGAGCACAATGGACTCCGTGAGGAAATGCCAGAGCACACGCGCGCGACCGGCACCCAGTGCGGCGCGCACCGCCAGCTCGCGCTGGCGCGCGTCAGTCCGGACCAGAATGAGGTTCGCGACGTTGGCGCAGGCAACCAGGAGCAGCAGGCCGGCCGTGGCGGCGACGACCCAGAGCGTCGCGGCAATGCCGCCGATCACGTCGGCGCGCATGGGCGTGAGCACGGGCTGCGGCTGCGCCTGGTCCAGCAGCAGTTGTGTCGGTACGTTGGGCTCCATCATGGGCGACACGTCCACCACGCGCGGTAATACCGCGCGGAATTCCCGTTCCGCCGTCGTGAGTGACACGCCGGGCCGGAGTCGTGCCACGGCGCTGTAGTTGAAGCCGCCCGGGAAGGGATTCGCGGGATCCAGCGCGAGTGGAAGCCAGAGCTCCATGGCCGCGTTGGGAAAGCGGAATCGAGCCGGCATCACACCCACGATCCGGTGCGCGACCCCGTTTACCTGCAGCATCTGCCCAAGCACACGGGCATTGCCGCCGAAGCGCGTTCGCCAGACCCCATCACTGATGATCACAGCGGGTGGCCCGTGCGGTTGATCCTCTTCGTCGGTGAAGGAGCGCCCGATTTCCGGTGGGAGCTGGAGGAGCGGGATGAGATTGGCGGTGATGAACCCCGCAGAGAGGCGGCGCGGCTCCGCTGTGCCGCCGGGATCGGTGATGGCGACAGATCCGTCATTGTACGCCGCGATGGCGGAAACGGATTTCGCGAAGCGCTTGAACGTGAAGTAGGTCGCGGACGTCTGGCCGGCGTGCTGCAGCGAGAGTGGCGGCAGATTGTTCCAGACGCCGACCAGTTGTTCCGGGCGACCATAGGGCAGGGGCCGCAGCAGAATACCGTTCACCACGGCGAAGATCGCGGCGGAGGCGCCGATGCCGATGGCCAGCGTGAGCACGGCGGCTGCGGTGAATACCGGCGTGCGCCGGAGAGATCGCCAGGCCAGGCGAAAGGGCTGCAGGGCGCGCACACAATCCTCGGGAGGTGGGTGACACAGGTTCTACGGCGCGCGGACACGGCCGGTTTCGTACCGGGTTTCGTACCGGGTTCGTACGGGTTGTCTGCCGGCTTCGTGCGTTCGCTGCGTGCGAGCCCGCCACGCGAGAGGTGCCGAGTGCTTCAGGCTACCGCGGCGCGACGGGAATCGTGAACGAAAAGGTGCTGCCGCTGCCGATCTGACTCACGACGTGGATGGAGCCGCCGTGTCCCTCCACGATACCCTTCGAGATCGCCAGCCCGAGCCCGGTGCCGCGTTCGCTCGCGCCGCGCCGCGCCTGCCAGAAGCGATCGAAGAGATGGGGCAGATGCTCGGGTGGAATTCCCGCGCCGGTGTCACGTACGGCAAAGCGGACAGTGGCCCCATCTGCCTCAGCGGTCACCTGAATCGTTCCACCGGCCGGCGTGAACTTGAGCGCGTTGGCCACGAGATTCGTCAGGACCTGAAGCAGGCGTTCACCATCGGCCATGACCGGAGCGAGCGGCGCCGACGCCGCAACGGCCAGTGTCACGCCATGCTCGGTGGCGGTCCCGGCGAATATCGTTTCGAGTTGCGCCAGCAGCGGTGCCACATCCTGCCGGTGTCGCTCCATGGCCAGATGCCCTGTCTCGATGCTCGCGATGTCGAGAAGATCCTGGATGAGCCGGTTCATCCAGTCAGCGGACTGCCGAATGGTGTCGACC